>NZ_JAYLLN010000006.1:0-141863 GCF_037126265.1 Sphingobacterium tenebrionis | reverse complement strand
AATAAGAGAGGGGGATTAACATTGCGAAGGGTCTCTCAAGGACCAATGACGATTAAAAATCTTACTCCCTCTCTCGCTGTATCCTAAATGAAATACAAAATTATATTCTGTTTCTTTAATTCCTATAACTTCCCTACAAACTTACGATGACGCATCCTCTTCGCATTGACGTAGAGTTCGCAATGACGCGTGGCTCCCAAAATTCTTAATAACTATAACTAAAGCTAAAGCTCGGCACTACCTTTCCTCTGGCGCTTGGATGATTTATATAACTCAATTTCCCACCCAGCCCAAAATCCGGCAATTTATACCTCATCAAATTGAAATCCATAGAGAGTCCAACCCCATATGATGCCGGTGAAAACCCACTATCCTCCAAATTCTGATAATCCGTAAACAGATACCCATGGAATCTTTTGATATACCCCAAAGGGCCAATCGACCAATCCGGATAAGCAATCGGAAAACGATAATTCAACAACAAGGTATTATCCACCTTCTCGGATTTGAAATGAGCCCAGCCACCCACCATAGGGAGTTCATTCGAATTGGCAAACTGCCCATACCCATTCTGATAAGATAACCTGGCCTGAAAACCGTGGTTCCTAAAGAAACCAGGAAAGTAAAAATTACTCTTTAACACCCAGATATTACCCGTCATGCCGGATGTAAAAGGCACATGCCGATAAATTATATTGATATTCTGTCCCCATTTTGGGATCAGATCCATTTGGCTGCGGCGCCAATTGCGGTTCAAATAAACCTGATAATTTAATGGAAATGCAATTTCATACCTGAAATTCCTTAAATTATCCATGCTCAGATCATACCTTTTCTGATAGGAAGTTCCAAAATTCAACCCATAACTGTAAATCACATTGCCCCTGTATTTGACCATAGGGATCTGCATATCCAACATATACACATGTTCCCTATAATCAAAATTGATGGTTTGCGTGCCGTTATTTCCTACTTTCGCCTGACCTATCAGCCCTCTGTTTTCATAACTCACCGTAAATTTTGGATAATATTTCTGATAAGTAACCTCTGCTGAATAGCTGCTTTTTTCTCTTTCCAGATCATATTCATAACCCAATTTGACCTGGGAAGTATTCAGCAGATCATTGGCGATCCAGAATATACCAGGCCTATAATTATCAAAACTTTCAAAATTATTAGCGCTTATACTAAGGCTATGGAAGTTGAAAAGATGGCTTAAAGGATTGTATTTTTTGATCTGGTAGTCTTGATTTTGAGGTTGATTTTCCAAACTATAAATAGCATTAAGCTGCCGATCCATGATCGCCGGATTGTTTTCATCAATCTTCACCGGATGGAATTTTACAGAATCCAACCTAAGTTTTCCTACCTTTTGGCCATTAAATTTATAGCTGTTATAGTAAAGCGTATTCCCATCATAGCTGCTTGGTGAATAATTTCCCAAGCTCGAAAAGGTGACTTGCGAAACTGATCCATTACCAAGATCCAACCTGAAAATATTATCTTTTTGATCTTTTTGTGCCTTGAAAATAACGCTTTCACCGGCATAGATCGGGCGCTCAAACTCTTGGTTCGACCAAGCGAATAGGGGTTCCCAAGACTTGGATTCCAAATCTATTTCGATCAGATTATTGCCTTTTTGACTCAAGACAATGGCTACTATCTTGTTGTTTTTTGGATGAAGAGCAGGCTGTAATAACTGGAAATCCGCAGGCATTTGCACAACCTCTTGAACATCCAATGTCTCTAAATTGATTTTAACTAGGCTAGAAACGTTTGTTTGATCTACATGGACCACATACACATTTTCAGAATTTGAATCGATTACAGGGCTGTAAAAACGGCTGTTTTTGCTGAGGTCCTTCGTTTTTTTCGTCTTTATATCATAAATCCGGATAATATTATAGGTCTGTTTACCAAATCGGGCATCCCTTCTGATTTCGTCCCATACTATATGGTTATCGTTTAAGTGAAAATATGGACGGAGCTGATAACCGAGCTTAAACAGTTTTTTACTGCTATTCTGTTCGATTTTTGCCAGATGGGATACCTGATCTGGCGATTCCACCAAGGTGAAAATTTCTCCTGAACCATTGGTTTGAGGGAGGTAATAATGGCTGAAATATCGGTCGTTTTTTGGAGAAATAATATCCTCTTGTTCGGGTTTGATATGCATTTCCCAAGTGCCCTTATACGCCTTCATACTTTGCTTGTATAGCGCTTGACTGTTCATGTCTGTCTCTTTCTTCAAGGCAACATTAAAGTTGAAGGGGCGCAGTAGATTTTTCCTCATGTTGTCCATGATCTTCTCCTTCACCGGATATCCAAAATTGTTGCTGAGGTAGCTATTCATCAGATAACCGGTGAGGTAGTAAGAGGGGGTAATATCTTTGAAAGACCCAAGGATATTTTTATCGAATGAATAGTTTTTGCCGGCTACCATATTGGCTTTTAGGGGAACCATCCAGGCGCTGGATCTTCCTCGGCCACCATTGGAGAATTGGGTTTCGATAGAGACAGCATCCCCCTCAAAGTACCATGCCGGAAGATGAAGTCCGTACAAGGCTAAAGCCAATTGTTCGAAAAACGGACCTTTGATTTTACCTGTCAATTTGTCAAACTGTGCTACATGTCTAAGTTCGTGCTGGACGAGGTTTGGTAACCAATTGGTGTTGTCGCTAGCCGGCCCAGGTGTGGAGAATAGTTCCACTTTACGTGGAGCCAATTGAGCGAAACCATTCTGTTCGATATGGTTCTCTTGAACTATGATTGAAATTTTCCTTGGATTTATTCCTAGATCTTTACTGGCATTATCCAACATGCTGTTGATCTGAGAGGCGAGGAGAGGAGCTGCTTTTTCAAATTCTTGAGGGAATATCAATTGGAATCGGGCTTCATTTATCTGTCTCCATTTCGTCTTAGAAGAGGCTTGGTCGGAGTCAAAAAGTTGAGCTTTTACTTGTTGTGTATATATGGTTAATATAATACAAGTTAAAATACTGATAAATATATATTTATATAATGATTTTTGTCTTAAAAACATGATATGCTAAAAATATTAGTACTAAATCTAAGATTTAATTTAAGTTAGTGTTTTATTAAAAAACTTTTAAATACTGAAATACAAGATTTTATATTGTTTTTGTGTTTAATCATAATTCACTAATTTTTGGTTGTTTTTTATGCTTTTTTGTGCGTTTTGGAATTGGTTGACTCCACTCATTCGGACAAATTATTGCTTGCTGTAAATGTATGTTTATTTATTAAATATTCCAAGAGATGAAGCTGGATGCTGTTCAACTCAAAATTTATGTCTATTACTTTGATAGATATTGTTCAATATCCTTTCGTTTTTTTGGATACGTTTTATAGATTGGAAATTCATTTTTCGAATTAGTGTTTTCGGAGCTCCTATGTTTGGGAATCTTCGGTTATGGGCGGGGCTTATTATTCCTATGCTAATGCTAAGGATTTAGCCTTTCTAATAAGACTATTCATTTATAAAAACATATGCCATAATGGCATATGTTTGTGCTGGCTTTAAAATTTCAACGTTTATCTTATTGCTTGTTTTCCGAGGTCAGTTCGGGATTTTCTTTCGTTTTTTTTGCCGCACTTTTGGCATTGTGATTTTTAGGATGGACTATTTATTCTGGGTGATTTTAGATTTTGTCGAGTGAACTTTTCTTAATTAGTTTTGGAATGAAAGCTTTCTTTTTTTTCTTCTTCATTTTTATCTCCTTTAGCACAAGATTTTTTTGGGAGGGTTTTGGATCGTTTTTTTTGTGGATGATAAAGGCTTGAATATTTCAAAGACTATTAGGGGGTAATTTGGTGTTCTGTAATATTAATATGATTATGCTGCAGTATTGAATAAATATAATCTATAAGTATAACATTTGATTCATGTATACTCATCCATTTGCCTTTCCAATGAACATCAAATAAAGGTGAGTTGAAAGTGGTTTTATTTGATGGTTTTTCGGGTTTCTATTTTAAGTGGGATCGGTTATTTTTGCTTCATTTATTCAAGCTATAAGTGGTGCAATTTTCCGCCTATTGTTTCTTTTTTTATTGTTCTATTTTCCATCAGATATTAAGGTATTGAAATGATTTTCTATACAAACTGATAACAGGATTAATTAACTTTAAAGAATATAAATAATGTAAAGAAGTAATATTGTTCTTCGTTAACTGTCAACCCTGTTTTATGAAGCTTTTTTCGAATATTTATATAGCTAAATTTAACTGATATATTTCTTTATCAGTTAAATTTGTTTAAGAACATAAATAATAGATAAATCGCCATATTTTTTCATTTTTATAATCTGATTCAAATATCCCTTCAAAAATGGGTCTTATCTATTTTTGATTTAACGGATTTTTAGGCTTCGTTTTTTTATTGTGAAAGATGTTGTTTTTCAATTTAAAAAAACGACTTTTGCACAAAAGAATTTTTAGGCACCAATGTAGGATCATATAAATAGAGGAGGCGTATGGAAGAATTAGCAATGCTTGTTTCGCATGTCGAACAACTTATTGAACATGGTGATAGAGCCGAGCTTGCAGATTATTTGAATGAACTGAACATTTCAGATGTGGAGGAGCTGATCGATGAGCTCCCAGAGCACGGTCCATTGTTCCTCGAGATCTTAAGTATCAAACGTGCGGTAAACGTATTCCGGATTTTGGACTTCCCAACCCAAGAACGGATTTTCAAGAAATTACCAAATTTTAAAATCAGAGAACTTCTTAACGAATTGCCACCCGATGACCGGACTTCCTTTTTTAGTGAGTTGTCTGGTGATGTGGTGAAACGCCTGATCATTCTATTGACTCCGGAGGAGCGTAAGGAAGCCTTGTCTTTATTGGGGTATCCAGAAGATTCGGTTGGTCGTTTGATGACCCCGGATTACATCACGGTCAAGGAGCATTGGACCATGCCGCGGGTACTTGACCATATCCGTCGATATGGATCGGCATCCGAGACGATCGATGTGCTTTATGTCATCGATTCGGAAGGAAAGTTGATAGACGATATTCGGATCAAGGATGTGCTGGTTGCCGAAGAAGATACCATTGTTGCGGATCTGATCGATAATCGGTTGATTTCCCTGCATGCCTACGATCCGGCCGAAGAGGCGGTGACCATCTTCCGGATGAACAACCGCGTGGCATTGCCTGTCGTAGATGATAAGGACATCATGCTAGGGATCATCACGATCGATGATATCCTTTGGGTAGCCAATGAAGAGTATACGGAAGATATGCAACGTATCGGGGGTACTGAAGCCCTTGATGAGCCTTACTTGGATGTATCTATCTTCCACTTGGTAAAGAAACGCGCAGGCTGGCTTATTGTGCTCTTCCTAGGGCAGTTGTTGACCGCCGTGGTGTTAGGGTATTACGAAAGCAAATTCGTGCCTGTATTGATCCTCTTGATGCCGGTGATCATGTCCAGTGGGGGTAACTCCGGTTCACAGGCCTCGACCCTGATCATCCAGGCGATGGCGATGGGAGAGGTGACCCTTCGGGACTGGTGGATGGTCATGAAAAGAGAATTGCTCTCCGGTTTGCTTTTAGGGGTGATTCTTGGTGCGCTTGGATTTATGCGGATCGGGATGGAGGAAGCCTTTAGGCAATCCTATGGTGATATCTGGTATCTGATTGCTATTGCGATCAGTCTTTCGCTGGTGGCTGTGGTGCTTTGGGGTTCGGTTATCGGTTCCATGCTTCCTTTTATTTTGCGTAGGCTGGGAGCGGATCCGGCAAGTTCATCCGCACCATTTGTATCCACTATTGTCGATGTAACAGGTTTGATCATCTATTTTACCTTTGCTACCTTGGTGTTGAAAGATGTGCTCTTTTAATTCATTGGAGCGGATTTAAAATTATTCTGATTGGTTCTGAATAACTTGCGAAAAAACGCATAAAAATATTTGCACTTGTCGGTATATCTTCCGATAATTGCATCACCAAAACGAAAGGGACGGGAAATTCCTGAATAGCTCAGTTGGTTAGAGCATCTGACTGTTAATCAGAGGGTCGCTGGTTCGAGCCCAGCTTCAGGAGCAAAAAAGGCTATCGCGAGATAGCCTTTTTTTATTTTCGCGTCGGTGAAAAAGGATAGTGAAAGGATAGTGAAAGTATGTAAAATGTATGCTTTACTTGAAGTAGCCTTAGTTTGACCCTGCTTTAAGCTTGCTTAGACCACGATTATAGCCCAAATTCAAACATATTTTGAATCTCTAGGTTGCATGCCATCCGAAGAAAATGGATAATACAGGTAAAGATTGCTACAAACTTTAAAGATTGCTTCGTCGTACCTCCTCGCAATGACGCGAGAATCAAAAAATGTTTTACAAAAAATTTGCGAATTAAAATCTAAAATTCTATTTTTGTACCACTTTGAAGATGACAGCGGGTCATTAGAAAGATTCCTGAATAGCTCAGTTGGTTAGAGCATCTGACTGTTAATCAGAGGGTCGCTGGTTCGAGCCCAGCTTCAGGAGCAGAAAAACAAAGTAAGCCGGCCTCGATGCCGGCATTTTTTTTATTTAAAGATTTTGTACATGAGTTTAGTTATTGTTGGTACCGTGGCTTTTGATGCTATAGAAACGCCATTTGGAAAAACAGATAAAATTGTTGGTGGAGCTGCTACATTCGCAGGATTGGCTGCTTCTTACCTTTATCCAAACGTGAAATTGGTTTCGGTAATCGGAGAGGACTTCGGCGAGGAGAACTTGAGCATCATGACCTCCAAAGGGATCGATGTAGAAGGGGTAGAGATCATTCCAGGAGGAAAATCATTCTTCTGGTCCGGAAAGTACCACAATGATATGAACAGCAGGGATACCCTGATCACGGAATTGAATGTATTGGCCGATTTTGATCCTAAAGTACCTTCTTCTTACCAAGATTGCGAATACCTATTATTGGGAAACCTTACTCCATCTGTACAGCTAGCGACCTTAGAGCGTTTAGAGAACAAACCTAAATTGGTGGTTCTGGATACGATGAACTTTTGGATGGACGTGGCCATGGATGGTCTTAAAGAAGTTCTTCAGAAGGTGGATGTATTGACGATCAATGATGCTGAAGCAAGACAATTGGCTGGAGAATATTCGTTGGTAAAGGCTGCGGATAAAATTTTGCAGATGGGACCAAAATACCTGATCATTAAAAAAGGCGAACACGGTGCGCTTTTATTTGGAGAAGGTCAGGTGTTTTCAGCACCAGCTCTTCCATTAGCTGATGTGTTTGATCCTACAGGTGCAGGTGATTCGTTTGCCGGTGGCTTTATTGGCTATTTGGCAAAACTACAATCCGTGAACTTCACGAACATGAAAAATGCGATCATCTTTGGTTCGGCATTGGCCTCTTTCTGTGTAGAGAAATTTGGTACGGAACGTTTGCAGAACCTGACTAAACAAGAGATTTCAGACCGTATTCAACAATTCGTTCAGCTATCAAAATTTGAGATCAGCGAATAATTAGCTGTACCAAGAAATAACGGCCATTCCTAAACGGCCAAAAAAAATCCTCTATAAAAAATATAGAGGATTTTTTTGTCTTCAAGGTTTGTATATTTCTTTAATCCATTTCAACGTTATACGCTGCCAAGGATTTCTTCATTGATTTTCTAGCCACATGGATCCTGGTCTTCACAGTACCAATAGGGATTTTTAGATGATCTGAAATTTCATGGTATTTATATCCTTCGAAATACATGGTAAAAGGGATATAATATTCATCTGATAATTTAGATAAGGCGTAATTGATGTCCTCCATTACAAATTTGTTTTCGCCTTTGTTCTTGGTCGCAGATACTACCAGGTTGGTTTGAGAGATTTCCTCTTCTTTCGTGATAAAAGAGTTCGTTTTTACGACACGACGGTAATTGTTGATGAATGTGTTCTTCATAATAGTGTACAACCATCCACGTAGATTAGTTCCGTCTCTAAAGTTCTTAAAATACGTTACGGCTTTTAGTAGCGTATCTTGCACTAAATCGTTTGCATCCTCAGCATCTCTAGTAAAGTTTCTTGCGTAACTTCTTAGCGATTCGGAATGTTGGACGACAAGTGTGTTAAAATCGAGCTTGTTCATACGATTAGTAGTTTATATAGTTAAATGATGCGATTTGACAGGAATTCCTGTAACTAAACGAGTATGTTCGTATCGTTTAGCTGTAAGGGTTATTGCAATAGTTGTGCGAGAAATTCCAGAAAGTGTGGAAATGTTGAGGATTTAGGGAGGGAAATTTCGTTTTAGGAAATCGCTTGTTTTACGATAATCGAGGTTTGAGGGCGCTCAGGATAGATTTGTTGAATTTTAATAAAAAAATATGTAATTACAGAAAATGTGGAAAACTTTTATAAGAGGTTGACTTCACGTTCCAATCTCACACCAAACCTGTTCAGTACATCGTCCACAATAGTAGACGATATTTGGAATATCTCATTTCCAGTGGCTTGCCCACAGTTCGTGATCACCAAAGCCTGATTTTTCCACACTTGCACTTCACCAACACGTTTTCCTTTCCAGCCACATTCCTCTATTAACCAGCCTGCTGCCAACTTCTCGGCGTCCTCATTAATAGGATAATGTACGATCGTTGGAAATTGTTTTCTCAATTCTTCAAATTGTGCGGTTGGGATGATGGGGTTTTTGAAAAAACTTCCCGCGTTTCCTACAGTAGAAGGATCCGGAAGTTTTTCGACGCGTATATAGGATACCACCTCGGCCACATCCTTTATGGTTGGGGAAGTAATCCCTCTATTATTTAATTCGGCCTCAATCGCCCCATAACTGGTATTGATCGTTCCGAACAAAGCTAATTCGTAGGTTACACTACAGATAATGAATCTGCCTTTAAATTCCTTCTTGAAAATGCTGTCGCGGTACGAGAATTCGCATTCTGCATTATTGAAGGTCCGGAATTCTCCGGTTTGCGTATCGAATGCTCGGCAGGAATAAAAGATATGCATGAGCTCCTGTCCATAGGCTCCAATGTTCTGAATAGGAGAGGCTCCTACTGTTCCCGGAATGAGCGCCATGTTTTCCATACCTGGAAAATCATGTTCGATGCAGTACCAGACCAGATCGTTCCAAACTTCTCCAGCTTCGGCCGTAACGAATACCTTATCATTCTGAATGAAATGTTGCTTTCCTTTATTGCACATATGTACAATAAGTCCTTCATAATTCTTGGTGAACAACACATTGGATCCGCCACCTAATACAAAGAAAGGTTGATTGAAGTGTCCGGCCTCATAAAGGCTGGTCAGGGTAAGTTCATCTTCCACCTTGATGTATTGTTCGGCTAATGCTTCTATCCCAAACGTATTAAACTGCTTTAAGGAGGTGTTTTGCTGGATCTCGTTTTTCATTTTTTGACCGAATCTATTAAAAGTTCGAAAAATTTAGTTAACTTTAGTTTAAGACGTAAATATAGGCAAAGCCTAAATCAATAACTAATTTAAATTGCTAATGGCGAAGAGTGCGGATGCAAAAAGGACAAAGATTTTAGAGGCTGCAAAGAAGCGGTTTGCTCATTATGGTCTTGCCAAAACAACGATGGCAGAGATCGCGCAGGACCTGTCTTTCTCCAAAGCATTATTATATTATTATTTTCCGGATAAGAACAGTTTGTTTGCTGCCGTAATGGAAGCTACGATTGATGAATTATTGGAAATAAGCACCGCTAAGATCAAGTCAGCAAAAACCGTCCAACACGCCATCGATGCATTTCTAGAAACCCGTTTGCATATCATCAAAGAGAATTATAACGTGTTTGAATTTACCTATTCCCTACGCAATGATATGCCGCCTGATCTAGAATGTGCCATGCCGGCGATGTTTGAACGCGAGATTGAACAGGTAAGGTCCATCCTGGAAATGGGAGTGGAGAATGGGGAGCTAAAACCTATCGATGATATGATGACGACCGCCAGGATCTTATTGATTTCCATGTTGGGCATGCGGTTAGGCATCCTGAAAGAATTCAAGAACCTGTTTTTTCCACCAACAAAGGAAGAGTTCGATTACATTCTGGATCTGCAACGAAAACTTTCCAAGATATTTATTGATGGCCTTCGCAAATAGCCTTCATGATCAAGCTGGCATGAATTCTTGAGTTTTCGATAAACCAAAGGTGGGTATTCAATCCTCCACAAACCACCCCTGCCAAGTACATCCCTTTGACATTGGTTTCCATCGTTTCCGGATTATGGACCGGGATGCAGGGTGCAATTTCCGGCACTTCAATGCCTAGTTTCAACAGAAAATTAAAGTTGGGTCTATATCCTGTCAGTGCTAACACAAAATCGTTTTCCAATATGATCTTTCCTTCAGGGGTTTCAATCTCGACTTCTTCTTCGGTGATAGCGGTTATATTGGAATTGAAATAGGCTTTCACTTCGCCAAAAGCAATGCGGTTTTCGATATCGGGCCTTACCCAATATTTTACCCTCGGGCTGATTTCGGGCCCCCTTACCACCAAGGTTACCTCTGCTCCTTTACGGAAGGTCTCCAGGGCGGCATCGATGGAAGAATTGCTTGCTCCAACGACAACAACCTTCTGGTTGGCATAATAATGAGGGTCATCGTAATAATGGCGTACCTTCTCCAGTTCTTCTCCCGGTACATTCAGGTAAATGGGGATGTCATAAAAACCGGTGGCAATAACCACATTTTTGGCTTGGTAATTCCCTTTGCTACTATTGACATGAAAAACGTGGTCTACCTTCCTTACACTTAAAACCTCTTCAAATAGCTTGCAGTTCAGGTCGAATTTTCGCTCCACCCGACGGTAATATTCCAGTGCTTCGGCACGCTTTGGTTTAGGATTCGTGGTAACAAATGGGGTATCTCCGATTTCTAACCTCTCGGAAGTAGAGAAAAAGGACATATTGATGGGATAATTGTACAGGGAATTGACCAGACAGCCTTTTTCAAGAATGATATGCTTGAGCTTGTTTTTCTTTGCTTCTATACCACAGGCAATTCCAATCGGTCCTGCCCCAATAATGAGGACATCATATATATTATCCATTTTTTGTTTCCAGTTTTTCAAGTTGAATGACGGATTCCTTTTCCATTACATCCACCGTAGATTTATATAAATCTGAGGAAATTTTATTTAAGAACTGTAATTGCTCGGTAATTAATTTAGATTCTTCCGGATCAAGCGTGTCATCTGTCAGCTCCGGAAAATCGCGTACAGGAGTAAATTCTTCCTCCTGCTCTACATGCAGGGTTTCAATGGATTTTTGGATATGGTTCAGGATTCTTTTGAGAATGGTCAAATGTTCCTTTGTATAATTCGTATCCGTTGCTTCCGTCAATTGGATCAGCAAGGTTGCCCCGTAAGAAGATAAAATATGGTTGAGGATGACGAATCTGTTGACATCCTTCGTGCTTTTCTGCCGCCATTTAGGCTCGGAAAGCATGCGTTGGAAGGTGGACCCCATATTGGCAGAGGAGATGTAAACCTGTTTTCGAGCGAGTTTATAATCGGTCACGCCGATGGTCTCCCCCGAAAGGATACGGACCGCCTGGGCAAGATAATTGTAATTGGCGATCAATAACTGCCGCATGTTCGTTTTGATCTGGAAACTTTCCCAATTGGGAAAGATGATATAACTCGAAATAAAGGCGATCATCCCGCCTAGAAATGTGTCAAATATCCGTTCTTTGGCCATCACAAAGGTGTTGACACCGGTGAAGCTCAGCATGATCATCACATAAGGGGTCATGAAGAGTACCGCCATAATGTAATTTACCCGGAATAGGCTATAGGCTGTCAGGAAGAAAAAGATCAAGAGGATGAACCGTATGATCTCTGAATGTATGGTCATGAGGATGATAGCACCGATAATACCGCCGATCACGGTTCCCATCAATCGTTGCACATTCCTTTCCTTGGTCAATCCAAAACCGGGCTTTAAGATCACCATGATGGTCAAAAGAACCCAGAAGCTGCCCATCTGTCCGATGTTGAAGAAGTTCAGGTTAAGGATCAGGTAAGTGAGGGACATGACAATGCCCATCCGTAGGGCATGCCTAAAGATGGAAGAGTTCAGGGAAAGGTTACTCTTAAATTTCTTCCAATCAATATGCTCCGTCTGTATGAATTTATTGGCTTCTTCAATCTCCTGTTTATGGACATTGTTAGGCCTGATAATGCTGTAATTGTAAATATTCTGGATGAACGCCGTAATGTTACGGATACTGATCAGGATCTTTTTTAAAGGAATGGTATTGACCTGTTCCTTTTTATCCAACTGGTCTATTTTATATAAGATCCGATCAAAATCATTGGCAAAGCTGTATTTTGCTTTTGGCGCTTTATTGGCGTTGAGTTGATAGGCCAGATGATCGAGTTCATTGGCAACCTTGATCAATAAAAGCCTGAATTCCTTCAGGATGCCCGTTTCGGAATACGACTTCCGGATCTGTTCATAATCATAATGGGTGGTCATGGACAGTTCGAAGAGGTCTACAATATCATTAAAAGTCAAGGTCAGGAATCGACCAATTTTGGTAGTATCCTTTATCGATCGCTTGCTTTGGAAAAGAAGATCTCGAACGTTTTCCTGGTGCTCATGAACTTCCACCTGTTTATCGATCAGTTTGCGGTAATTCTCGTCGAAGTCGGTTTTAGGGTCGTAAAAGTTAGCTCGCAGTCGAATAAAATCACCTACATGCCGGATGGATTCCGATAATTCCTGTTGAGCAAGCCGATAGGGGCGAACCTGCGTCATGGAAAAGCTGATCAGCATATACCATAGGCCACCGATGATGAAGTAAAGCAGAAATTCCAGCTCCTCGGTGATGTTCTTGACATCATCGATGTAGATCAGCATGATCAATACCCCCATGGAACCCACGGTAGCGGCCCGGGCATTGAAAACGGCGAACATGGAATAGAGAAAACAAAGAATGGCAATGAGGCCTGTCATGAGCCAGATATTGCTATTGACCAAGACCGTCAGGAATTGGGTGATCAAGCAGACGATAAAACTGGCAATCATCCCTGTTCTGCGATGGCTGGGCGCCCCAGGTGTATCAGAAAGCCCCACCAATAAAGCGCCTAAAGAGATGTAAGTGCCTAGCATGAACTGCCCTAAAAGGGCGCAAATGATGACCGGAACGATGCAGCCAATGGTGATTCGAAGTCCATCTGCAAAGTATTGGCTGTAGAAAAAGTTACTGATCTCTTTTGTTTTTATCATGGCTTGTCACACAAAGATACGCAAGGCTTGTTTACTAAGGTAAAGGATTAAAGGTTATTTTTCTTAAAAATGGGCATTTTAAAGCATTAAAACCAATTTTATTGATAAAATCATAATAAAATTATTTAGTTAGTGTAAAAAATACAATTAGTACCTTAAAAATATATAAAAATCATATATTTGTTTTAATTATTATCCTATCGTTTGGGAATAAACAAGATACTTATTTTAAACTATGAGATTAAGTCAGAAAAAAGCAGCTTTTCAGAATGAAGTCCTAACGCGGTTCGATTTATTCAAGAGTCTGTTTCTTACGCTTCCATTCCAACGTGTTCGACATACGGGAACCATATTACCTTTTTTCAATACCCATTGTGAGCAGGGTGTAGAACAACATCAGACACCCGAGACCATCATCGATAGTTTCTTCGGGCAGTATGAGCAGTATGTGCGGGAAGATGATCGATTGGATCTATTGTTCCGCATTGTCCAGTATATCGAAAGACAGGTGGTTTTATTTGATGCGGTGGAGGATTCGGCATTTAAGGCCGTAGGGAAAAGCGATGAAACGGGAGGATTGGATACTATTTTTGGTGCTGCCCAATCCAATCCGCAAACGCGTAAACAGATTGTGGAGCGGTTGAAGGAAATGTCGGTACGGTTGGTTTTGACGGCGCATCCGACCCAATTTTATCCTGGACCGGTGCTATCCATCATCAATGACTTGATCGAGGTTCTAAAAAAGAATGATATTCCTAAAATACACCTGTTGTTACAGCAGTTGGGAAAGACTCCATTCATCAATAAACAAAAGCCTACCCCTGTGGATGAAGCCATCAGTTTAGCTTGGTACCTGGAAAATGTATTCTATAAGGTTGCTTCTGATATTCAGGCAAGAATTGATGATGAACTTGAACTTTCTACGAAGGAATTAGATCACTTGATCGAGCTAGGCTTCTGGCCAGGAGGCGATCGTGACGGAAATCCGAATGTGACTTGGGAGAGTACCAAAAAGGTGGCTAACCTGTTGAGGACCATTCTTTTCAGGTGTTATTACCGGGATTTTAGGGTCGTAAAAAGACGCATCACCTTCCGTGGAGTAGAATCCTACATGGAAAACCTACAGGAATTATTCTATGAGAACAGTTTCAACCCCGTTGATAAACCGGTGGATGAAACCGATAAAATATTGGATAACCTCGAAAATATCATCCGTGTTCTTCGCGAAGACCACGATGGACTTTTTGTTGAAATCGTGGAAGATTTAAAACGTAAGGTACAGACCTTTGGCTGTTATTTCACCACCTTGGATATCCGTCAGGATAGCAGTATTCTGAGAAATACCTTTAATTGGTTGTTGGAGACCTATCCATCCGAAACCGGAATCCCTTTATCTGAGGTTGTCGATTCGGAGGAGGAAAAAGAAAAACAGATTACGCTTTCTGAAGCGGACCTGGATCTGGAAACAGCAGAAGATCCCTTGGTTCAGGATACCCTGCGTGTTATCCGCTTGATCAAGGATATCCAAAAATCGGGTAGTGAGCGTGCAGTTCAGCGGTTTATCATCAGTAATTGCCAGCAAGCCTCGGATATCTTAGGATTGATGCAGCTGTTTTTATGGCAGGGATGGAAGAAAGGGGATCTGACCATGGATTTTGTGCCTTTGTTCGAAACGGTTGATGATTTGAAACATGCCGCGGATGTGATGCGTAGGCTTTACTCAAATCCAGCTTATGCTGCCCATCTGAAGAAAAGAGGGAATAAGCAGACCATCATGTTGGGGTTTTCGGACAGTACGAAGGATGGGGGCTATTTGATGGCCAACTGGTCTATCTATAAAGCCAAGATCGAATTGACCGCCATTTCTCGTGAATACGATGTGGATTTGGTGTTCTTTGATGGTCGCGGTGGACCACCGGCACGTGGCGGTGGTAAAACCCAACGCTTCTATGCTTCGATGGGCAAAGAGATCGAGAATAACCATATTCAGGTAACCATTCAGGGGCAGACCATCAGTAGCCAATATGGTTCTTTGGATTCGGCAAGATACAATATCGAACAATTGATACAGGCTGGTCTGGTTTCAGATCTGCAACAAAAGGTGGGGGATACCCTGACACCAAAACAAAAGGATGTGATCGATCAGATGGCCGCAGAAAGTCATCAGAAGTTCTTGACCTTGCGCCATCATCCACAGTTCCTACAATACCTGGAAACCTTGAGTCCATTGAAGGCTTTGTCTTCGATCAATATTTCCAGTAGGCCGGTAAAGCGGAATTCCGATCGGGAATTGCGGTTGGAAGATCTTAGGGCGATCAGCTTCGTGACTTCCTGGAGTCAACTGAAACAAAATATTCCTGGATTTTTCGGGGTAGGGACGGCTCTGCAATGGGCAGAGGACAATAACCTCTGGTCCTATGTCAAGAACCTGTATGAAACTTCCGGTATGTTCAATACCGTGATCGATAATTGCATGATGTCGATGACCAAATCGAATTTCCACATCACCGCTTACATGAAGGATGACCCTCAGTTTGGTGGATTTTGGACGATGCTGAAAGAAGAATTCGATCTGACCAAAACCTATCTGCTAAAATTAACAGGAATGAAAGAGCTTATGGAGAATTATCCGGTAGAGCGGGCTTCTATTTTGGAAAGGGAGAAGATTATCCTTCCTTTATTGATTATCCAGCATTACGCTATCCGATTGCTTGATAAGCAGCAGGTTAAGGAAGAAAGGGCAGAAATCTACCGCAAATTAATCGGCAGAACCATTTATGGTGTGGTGAATGCAGGAAGAAATTTAGCGTAGATTGAATATGAATTAAACAGAAATAGGCATTAATAGGGATATTTTTATATTTTTGTGTGTTTTAAAAAATATAAAGCGATGAAATTAAATACATTATTTGTTGCGGCAGTTTTAGCAAGTACAACTTTATCTTCTTGCGTATTTGATACTGCAAGCGAAAATCAACTTAAATACACGCATACGACATTGGTAGATGGGGATGCATATGCATTTTTCAGATCCGTTGGAGCGATTGCGCCGTATGAGGTAGACTATGCGAAACATGTTGGTACGGTTGGAAATGCACAAGCGAAAGATGCAGCGAGCAAAGTATCCCAATTCTTTACAGAGATGCTTCCTCAAATGGACTCTTTGGCAACAAAATTCCATGTAGATTTCCCTATTTTAGGACAAGAGAAATATGCCACAGAAGCTGATCATGCAGCACATAGCGTAACCACTGCTACAGATTCTACCGCTGATTCTACCGCAGTCGCAGCAACAGCCCCAGCACCAGTAATGCATACGGCTCCTAGCCATGCTGCTTATACGGATGAAGCGTATTTACACCATGTTCAACATCAAGTAGGCTTGGTGAAGGAACAATTGAGAAGATTGTCTCGCAATACCAACAAAGAATTAAGAGATTTCGCTCAATCAAAAACAGAAGCTGTTGCTCAGTTGTTTACTGCTGTAGGTGGTAAAGAAGATGCCCACGCGCATCACTAAGCAAAAAACAGTTTAATGGTTAAAAAACAGATCGTTACAGGTATATTGTCGTATGGAATGTCCGGAAGGGTATTCCATGCGCCATTTATAGCTGTCAATCCCAACTTTGAATTTAGGGCAATCGTAGAACGCAGCCTTAAATCAGCCCAAGAGAAATATCCCGATGTCATCAGTTATGATTCCGTTCAGGAATTATTGGATAATCCGGAGATCGAATTGGTCATCATCAATACGCCAAATGATACGCATGTATCCTATGCGGAGCAGGCACTCCTGGCCGGTAAGCACGTATTGATCGAGAAACCATTCGCACCAACCTCCCAAGAAGCAGCCAAATTATATAAATTGGCGGAAGAACAGGGAAAACACATCCTTCCATTTCATAATAGACGATTTGATAGCGATTTCCTTACGCTCAAGAACATCGTGGAATCCGGTCTGGTAGGAAAGCCTATCGAGCTGCATCTCCGTTTCGATCGCTATAAATCGCAGATCGGCGTGAAGTTGTTCAAAGAAACCAAAAGAGCTGCCTCGGGGATTCTTTACGATCTGGGATCGCATCTGTTGGATCAGGCCATATCGCTGTTCGGTAAGCCAAAATCCATGAGCAAATTAAAGGGAACCTATAGGGCAAATAGTGTGGTGGACGATTATGCCCATCTGATGCTGAACTATGGCTCTGGCGTAAATGTTTTCATCACGACCAGCCTATTGGTCGCCGACCCCCAAGCCGCCTTCGTGCTACATGGCACAAAAGGGAGCTATGTGAAATATAGAACGGATGTGCAGGAGGCCCAACTCCTGGAAGGGTTGATGCCTGACCATGCAAGCTTCGGATTAGAGCCCTTAGGTAATGAAGGTGTACTGAGTATTGCCCTTCGGGATGATGTGATGGAAAGACAGCTTATAGCGCCTGTAAAAGGTGATTATATGGCTGTTTTTGATGCGGTTTATGCCACCATACGCGAGGATGCTCCCTATTTTGTGAGCAAAGAACAGATTATCTGGCAATTAGAAATCTTAGAACCGACGAAATAATCGGCTATTTAATATTATATTAATATTAATTTAATCTAAGATTTTTAATATTGTTAAACTTTTCAAATACACACTGTGAGATACGCCGCTATTGATATCGGTTCAAACGCTGTTCGTTTGCTGATTGCCGATATAATTGAAAGAGAAAACGAAATCATATTTAACAAGAACACACTTCTACGAGTGCCATTACGATTGGGTGATGATGCATTCATCAATAAACACATTTCTGAAGGAAAATTTGAGAACATGGTGAAAACCATGTCGGCATTCCGTAATCTGATGGATGTGTACAAGGTCAGTGATTATATGGCCTGTGCGACTTCTGCGATGCGCGATGCGGATAATGGCAAGGACGTTGTTGAGGCCTGTAAAAAGGTGGGTATCGATATTGAGATCATCGATGGTTCAGTGGAAGCCCAAATCATATACAATGTGCACAACCAAACCAACATGGATAAGAACAAGGTTTATCTTTATATCGATGTGGGTGGTGGTAGTACCGAGATTTCGCTTTTTGCCAATGGTGATCTAGTGGCATCCCGTTCCTTCAATTTAGGTACTATACGTATCCTGGATAACCAGGATGAACCGGAAACCTGGGACGACATGAAGTTATGGGTGAAGAATATCACCAAGAGTTATAAGAACATCTACGGGATTGGTTCTGGAGGTAATATCAATAAACTTTCGAGGATGGCGAATGAAAAGGCGGATAAGCCTATTTCCTACGCCAAATTGAAAGCCATGTATGTTTATCTGAGTTCGTATTCTTTGAAAGATAGGATCAATGTACTTGAATTGAAACAGGATAGGGCAGACGTGATTATCCCGGCTTCGGAGATCTTTTTAACGATCATGAAGGTGGGGCATCTGAAGAATATTATGGCGCCTAGGATCGGATTGGCGGATGGAATCATCCAGACCCTGATCAATAAAAATCTGAAGAAGGCTTAATCAAAATTCGTTGCAAATATCAAAATAAAGATTATTTTTGCGATGTGAAATGCCCAGGTGGCGAAATTGGTAGACGCACCATCTTGAGGGGGTGGCGCCTGAATGGGCGTGGCAGTTCGAATCTGCTCCTGGGCACCCCTTAAAATTCCTCTTATTCTTGTTTAAATTTTATTTGCCTTTACGGTAATCTCTGCGATATCCAGTACCTGGATTTCCTGTTCCTTGTCTTTTACTTTCACCCCATCCCTCAACATCGTCATACAGAAAGGACAAGCTGCGGCAACAATGGAGGCCTTGCTTTCGATCACATCCTCAATACGCTCTACATTCACATCCTTATTGCCCTTTTCAGGTTCTTTGAACATCTGAGCACCACCAGCTCCACAGCATAAACCATTGGATTTACAGCGTTTAAGTTCCACCAGGTCGGCATCCAAAACCTCCAAGGCTTTCCTTGGTGCCTCATAGACATCATTTGCCCTGCCTAGATAACAAGGGTCATGGTAAGTGATTCGCTTGCCCTTGAATTCATTTCCATCGGCAGGTTTCAATTTCCCTTCATCGATCAACGATTGGATCAATTGGGTGTGGTGGATCACTTCATAGTGGCCGCCTAAGCTCGGGTATTCATTTTTTATGGTATTGAAACAATGTGGGCAGGCGGTCACGATCTTTTTGATTTCATAACCATCCAATACCTGGATATTCATCATCGCCTGCATCTGGAACAGGAATTCATTTCCTGCCCGTTTTGCCGGATCTCCCGTACAGCTTTCTTCCGTGCCTAGGATGGCATATTTGATCCCTACATGTTGAAGGATCTTGCAGATGTCTTTGGTGATGCGCTGCGCACGTTCATCAAAACTACCGGCACATCCCACCCAAAACAATAGGTCTGGGCTTTCTCCTTTTGCTAATAACTCGGCTACTGTTGGTATATGAAGTTCGTTTTCCATGTTTTTTCTTTTTTATTGATTTGCCCAATTTGCACGATCTGCCTGTGCATATTTCCAAGGTGCACCGTTGTTTTCCAGGTTGGAGAACATGTTGTTCACACTTGCTGGTGCCTGCGATTCTTCCATCACCGCATATTGACGAAGACCAATGATGATCTCTAAAGGGTTGATGTTGACCGGGCATTGCTCCACACATGCATTACAGCTTGTACAAGCCCATATCTCCTCTCTGCTGATGTGTGTATCCAATAGCGATTTCCCATCATCTACAAACTCTCCGTTTTTATCAATGTTCAAGCCCACATCCGTTAAGCGATCGCGGGTATCCATCATGATTTTTCTTGGGGATAGTAACTTCCCGGTCATATTGGCCGGACAAGCAGCGGTACATCGCCCACATTCGGTACAGGTATAGGCATCCAACAGATTCTTCCAGGTAAGGTCCTGTACATCCTTCACCCCAAAACGGGTTGGTTCTCCGGTGGGTGGGGGTAAGGAAGGATCCAACATCACTTGAACCTCTGCCGTAACTGAAGGCATGTTCTCAAACTTGCCTTTAGGCTCCAGGTTGGAGAAATAGGTGTTCGGGAAGGCCAGTATAATATGTAAATGTTTTGAGATCGGTAAGTAATTCAAAAAGGCCAAAACGCCGATGATGTGGAACCACCATGCTCCGCGTTCGATCCCAATCAATGTACTCACCTGATCGGGAAGCCAAGACGCAATATATTGGGAGATCGGAAAGGATCCGACAGCATGATAATGGGCAGCACCCAATTGCTGAAGTTTATAATCTGCGGCATTCATAAGTAAGAAGGCAGCCATCAAAAGGATCTCCGCGGTCAGGATCAGGTTGGCATCTGTTTTCGGCCAATTGTCTAATTCAGATTGATTCAAACGCTTCAATTTAAGGATATTCCTGCGCACGGCAAATACCACACAGCCCATCAATACCAGGAAGGCTAAGATCTCAAAGGAAAAGATCAGGAAATCGTAAAAACCACCCATAAAGGAAAGTACGCGATGGGTACCGAAAAGGCCATCGATCACGATCTCCAACATCTCAATGTTGATGATACAGAACCCTACATAGACAAACAGGTGAAGGATTGCTGGGATGGGCTTCTTGAACATTTTCTTCTGTCCGAAAGCCACCAGCAACATCACCTTCAATCGTTCCGAAGGACGATCGCTGCGATCGAGGGATTTTCCTAAACGAATATTGCGATATATTTTACTGGCGTTTTTATAGAACAGGATGATGCCTGCGATCAGAAGTACGCCAAAAATCAATTGACCGATCATAGTTTACAAATTAGGTAAAACAAATATAATCAATCCTTAGATACTATGCAGGCATAATAAATTATTTAGACCGATTAAAAATAATTGTCTTAATGGGATAAGATAAATAAAAAAAGCCTCCCTAGGGAGGCTTTTATAATCTTTATAGATTTTTAATTATTTCTTTGGAGCTGCAGCTGCAGTTACACCTAATTTAGCTTGAACATCAGCTGTAAGGTCATCACCACCTGCTGAATAAACCACTGAACCAGATGCTAGATCCAGGATATAAGCATATCCTTTTTCTTTCGCTACTGCGTTGATAGCGGTCATGATCTTTGTTTGGATAGGAGCGAACAATTCAGCCTGTTTAGCTTCCATATCTTTTTCAGCTTGTTGTTGGCTTTCTTGGATCTTTCCTTCCATTTCGCGCATCTCCGTAGCGATCTTGTTCAATTCCACATCAACTGTTTCCTTGTTAGCTTCGCTTCTGTTTCTCGCTTTATCATTAAGATCTTTTTGTTTAGCTTGATACAAGGTAAACATATCTTGTAGTTCTTTGTCTTTGGTAGCACCAAGGCTTTGGATTTGTGTCTGCGCATTCTTGAAATCTGTAGTAGATTCCATAACTGTTCTAGAATTGATATGACCAACTTTTTGCTGTGCGCTTGCTGCGTTTGCTGCAAAAATAAGTCCTGATGCTAATACTACACTTTTCAATAAATTTTTCATGCTCATTCTGTTAGTCTTATAATTATATAAGTTTTTTCTGTTTTTTATATTTGTTAATTTTTTTAGATGCGCAAAATAATAAAAAAATCGTTAGTTGGCTAAACTTGGATTAGGTTTTAACCCCAATTTAACGATTACCTCATTGCTTTTATCCATTTTAGGGTTCGCGTAAAGGAAAGATACCTCGCTACGACGGTCTAAAATGAAATCCAATTGCTGTGCAGTAGCGATATCCTGAATGGCTTTAGAAACCCTATCTTGGATAGGTTTCATCAAGGTTTCACGTTGTTTAACGATCTCGCCATCGAATCCGAATTTACTGCGTTGTAATTCTTTAACCGCTTTCTCTTTGTTCACAATCTCATCTTCACGACGTCTGCGCATATCTGCGTTCAACTTCTGTTGGTCGTTCTGATAAGCCTGGTACATGCGCTCAATCTCTTCGTATTGTTTATCCACTTCTTGTTGCCATTGTTGGGACAAGGCATCCACTTTCTTCTGTGCGCTTGCAACTTCAGGAATATGTTTCATGATATACTCCGAATCTACATAAGCAATTTTTTGTGCAAAGGAGATGCCCACCATCATGGTTAGCATCAAGGCCGTAGTTATAATTTTTTTCATTGACATATCAATATTTTTTTAATTCTACTTTTTAAGACAATTAAAATTATAAAAAGTTTAATTACTAAAATCCGCCCATGTTCTGGATGATACTGAACGTGAAGTTCTGTTTCCACTGGCTCGAAGGCAATCCAGGGATAGGATCCATCGCATGACCGTAGTCAATACCCAACATACCGAAGATCGGTAGGAAGATACGTGCTCCAACACCCACTGAACGACGAACCTTGAATGGATTCACTTCAGAGAATTTGTTCCAGGTATTACCTGCTTCAGCAAATGCCAACGCAAATACCGTTGCCTGATCATTCAACAAGATTGGGTGACGAAGTTCGATCTGGTATTTCGCATAGATCGGGCTACCTGAGCTTGCCGCCGTATATTGCATGTTTGATCCGGTAGAAGCTGGGATAATATATCCATTGGCATAACCACGCATCGCGATGATCTCAGAACCTTGCAAGAAGTCGAAACCTTGCATACCATCACCCCCTAATTTGAAACGCTCAAATGGAGAGGTAGGTGTTTCATCACCGTAAGTACCTAGGTAACCAAATTGTGCTTGGGTTTTCAACACCAATTTACCTACGATTTTCGTGTACCATTGCGAATCGAATTTCCATTTATGGTATTCCGTCCATTTGTATTTTTCATTATCTGGAGCGGTTGCATAGTTGATGTTGTTCATCAAGGAATATGGAGGCGTCAATTGTACGCTGAACTTCAGGTGTGAACCAGAAGTAGGGTAGATCGGTGCATCAACAGAGTTACGACTAATCTCTTGGGTAAAGTTGATGTTGTATGCTTCACCGTCTGAGAAGATGAAATAACCTCTATAGTTTTCCAAATAATAACGTTGGTAAGATAGGGAGCTATTGATCTGGAAGTAGTTGTCTGGCCATTGAAGACGCTTACCTAAGGTCGCTGTAACCCCGTGCATTTGAATTTTAGGGTTGTTCGCATAGCCTTCGTAACGCTGCGTTTGCCAATTGTAATATTGTTGTTGTGAATTCGAAATGTAAGCACTCAATCCGAAATAGATAGGTTTCTTACCACCTAACCATGGCTCCGAGAAGGAGAAGCTATACGACTGATAACGCTTTCCGGAAGTCTGTCCACGGATACTTAATTTCTGACCATCTCCACGAGGAAGTGGTTTCCAAGCATCTTTCTTAAATAAGTTAGACGTCGAGAAGTTATTGAAGGTAAGACCTAAGGTACCGATTACCTGTCCTGCACCATAACCACCGGATAGTTCCACCTGATCTGAAGGCTTCTCTGCAACCGAGAATTCGATGTCTGTTGTTCCTTCTTCAAAGTTCAGGTTGATAGGGGCAGGTTGAACTTTCTGCTCATCAAACATCCCCAATTGGGAGATCTCACGAACACTTCTTACCAATAATTCCCTTGAATATTTCTGACCTGGTTTGGTGTAGATCGAACGTAGAACCACGCGGTCGTTCGTTACATCATTACCTTTCAAGATCACGTTGTTGATCGTGTACTGTTTACCTTCAGACATTTGGATCTCCAGGTCGATCGTATCGTTATAGATTCTTTTGATGATCGGTTGGATGTTGAATGTCAGGTAACCATCGTTCTGATAGATTGCCGCAATATCATCCGAGTTACGGGTAGGACCCATCAACTTCGAGTTCAATTTTTCCTCACTGTAGATATCGCTTTTCTGAATACCTAAAAAGATGTTCAGAATGGAATCCTTGAACTTCGCGTTTCCGGACCAGCTGATGTTACCCACATAGTAACGAGGACCTTCGTAAAGATCAATATCGATTCCAACTTCATTGTTGTCATAACGGTATACGGAATCCCTGATGATTTCTGCATCACGGTATCCTTTATCCTGCATCTTAGCGATCAGTTTTTCTTTCGCTTCTTCGTATTTATCTTCCTTGAATTTACCAGGACCAAATACACGGTACCACATTCTTGGTTTAACACCTTTAAGGTATTTTTGAAGCTGCTTATCCGTAAATTCTTCATTGCCTTCAAAATTCACATGATGAACTTTGATTTTCTTGTTTCTTTCGATATCCACCATAACAATTTCATTGTTCGGTTGGGTTGTATCTTTTGCGGTCTTGATCGTAATTTCCGGATATAGATAGGATTTCTCCCTCAAGAATTTCTCGATGGTCGTACGGGTGGTCAATAATAGGTTTTCATTGACAATTCGGCCAGCCGTAGTATTCAAACGCTTACGAACTTCTTCCGTTTGGGTCTTGCTCAAACCTTCAATATCCACACGGGTCAATCTTGGGCGTTCCTTTACTCGGATTTCCAAAAAGATCGTCTCGTCCTGTATTTTTGTAGCATATAACTGAACATCCTCGAATAGGTTCTGATCCATCAGATCCTTGATCACATTAGCTGTCTGCTCAGAAGGTACCTCGATGTAATTACCTACGACCAATTTGGAAATGGTAATCAATACATCGCTCTCTAAGTATTGTGCTCCTGTAACAGTCACTCCTCCAATGACATAATTCTTAGGGTTATTATAGTCAATTTCATCGGGGTCATTGACGTTTATGGGATTACCACCAAGGATTTGGGCATGCGAGAAATTGCAAATTAAGATGGTCAGAAAAATAGAAATTTTTAGTATATGCTTCATCTACTTTTTATTATGTCTGCTAAAGTACAGCAAAGTCTTGTTAATTTTTGTTAAAAGAAATATTGCGGATTTCGGGGATTAACCCATCCAAAATCAAAATGTTGCAAAAGTAAGTATTTCTTACAATTGTTCACTAGTTTTCCCAAATCTTCTTTCGCGATTTTGATATAAATAAATACACTCGAAGAGATGTTCTCTGGAAAACTCCGGCCACATAATGGGTAGGAAGAATAATTCAGAATAAGCGATCTGCCAAAGCATGTAGTTACTGATGCGTTCTTCACCGGATGTTCTGATCAGAATATCGGGATCCGGCATATCATAGGTATAAAGATGCTGGCTTATGGTTTCTTCATTAATATTCGAAGGATCAAGTTCATTGTTCTTCACCTTTTCCGCTATCCTTTTGGTGGCTTCCACAATCTCTTGTCTGGAACCATAGCTTAAGGCTAAAGTAAGGGTACAGCCTGTATTGTTCTTCGTCTGATCGATGGTACTTGCCAAGGTTACTTGACAATGATCTGGTAGGTCAGAAGTCTTTCCGATGGTATTTACCCGGATATTGTTGGCCTGGAAGGTAGGTAATTCCTGGTTGAGGGAATTCACTAAGAGTTCCATCAAGGCATTGACTTCAAATTCAGGTCGGTTCCAGTTTTCGGTGGAAAAAGCATATAAGGTGAGGTAGGAAACGCCGATTTCAACAGCAGCCTCCAAGGCCTCCCGAACAGCTGTAACACCGTTTTTGTGTCCAAATACACGCAGCTCACCCTGTTCCTTGGCCCATCGGCCATTGCCATCCATGATAATCGCAATATGCTTAGGAAGGTTAGTTTTGTCTATTTTATCTTTATAGTTCATTTGATTGTATACTGCGGTAAAGATACAGGTTTTCAGATAATCCTTTGATATTAAATAGTGTTAAATGAACTTTAAACCTTGATTAATAATTTCTGACGTCTATACCCCATAGTAATTTCTCCCGTAGGATACTGAAATACTGGTCATTCTGAAGCCTGATCAAGTTGATGTTGAAAGGCGCTTTGGAAATGGTTAAGGTTGTATTTGTCGATAGGGTATAACTTTTCGAATCGCAGCTCAAGATGTATTTTTCCGTGCGACTTTCGATCTCCAGGTGCAATTTCATGTTTTCACTGACGACGATAGGGCGTACGTTCAGGTTGTGGGGAGAGATAGGGGTAATCACGAAGTTGCCGCTTCCCGGCATCAGGATCGGCCCGCCACAGCTTAAGGAATAGGCTGTGGAGCCGGTTGGTGTCGCAATGATCAATCCATCGGCCCAATAGGAGTTCAAGAGCTCATTATCCAATACCGCATTTACTGTGATCATAGCGGAAGAATCCGAACGAAATACCGTTATGTCATTTAGCGCAATATTATCTCCGGCCACAAGGGTTCCATCTGAGGTTTCTACCTGCAACAGCCCACGCTTTTGGATCTGGTATTGGTTTGCCAAGATTTGGTCCAATGCCTCTTCGATCTTGTTTTTTGAAATGTTGGCTAAGAATCCCAAACGACCGAAGTTGATACCTGCGATCGGGATTCCGGAGTCCTTAATCAAGGTTGCTGCGGCCAGCATGGTTCCATCGCCACCAAGGCTCAGCATAAACGAAATATCCTTCGGGAGATCCTTATGAGATCTAAATTTTTTGAATTTGAAATCCACTTTGCATAGTTTCTTTAAAAAACTGTGGAAATCGTGGTAGATATATACCTGAACATTGCGTTCGCGGAGGTAACTGAACAGCTCAACAACGTAGCCGATAACCGATTGGTTAAATTCACGTCCATATACTGCGATGGCCAGTTCTTTCATGCTTTCTTTTAAAATTTAGTCAAAGATGGGAATTTCTGATAAATTATAGGTTCAAATAATTCATCAAAAGATTGTACCGCTCTTGTATGTCGTTCTGGTCAGATCCATCATTAAAAGTCGCTTTCACCACATAATCATGTCGCCAGAGGGATGCCAAAACCGAAGAAATATTGGTCTTGTTGAGTTTGATGGTCAGTTCCACTTTGGATGAATCCTCCATCACCTTAACGCCAGTCTGCAGGATCTTACAGTTTTCCGATTCGATGATATTCGCAATATGGGTCAAGGAATTGTCGCGCTCTTCCATTTCCAACACGATGATCGCCCCAATCTCCTGGTTGGATACGGTCTTGTTCAAGGCCAATAGCAGATCCTTTGGCGTGATCACACCCACATATTGGTTGTTCTTGTTCATGATGGGCAACATATCAAACTGATAAGTTTCCAGGTATTGCAGGGCATCAAAAATATGTTGGTAATCGAAAAGATAAATAAATGGAAAAGTGAACTTGAGTTCCTTGATGGTTTTCAGGTCATCATCTACGTTCAAGAGGTCTTCTTCGGTGATGATCCCCAGGTATTCCTTGCCTTTAACAACAGGGAGTTGTTGGAGATGGAGCTCATTGACCTTATCCAGGGTAGCAGCTACCGTGTCGTTTGGATGGACCTCGGTGTAGAGCGTAGATATGTTTTCGCCTATATACATGAAACCGTTTTATATATTAAACCCTTATTTTGAGAAAACGTTTAATTAGGAGTTTAATGATTCGTTGATGCTAAGGTAACGAAAATATATATTTTGAAATAAAATAAAAAGATGTTTAATGGTACTTTAAAGGAAATGTGTAATTTTACCCTACTTTAAAAAGAGCGGTAATTATATGGACTTACTAGAGCAAGAGAAGTTTATAAAGATTCGAGAAGTCATTCATAAGAAAAGTCCAAAATTAGCGAAGTGGATACCCAAACCATTAATTAGTTACTTAGAGCGTGTTATACACGAAGATGAGATCAACTATATCATGACCAGGTATTACGATGACCTAGGCTTGGATTTTGTGGATTCTTTATTGAAGGAGCTGGATGTAGAGGTTCATCTGGAGGGTGTGGAGAACATTCCTTTGGAGGATAGTGTGATCTTTGCTTCCAACCACCCACTTGGTGGACTGGATGGCGTGGCTTTTATGCAGGCTATCGGAAAATACCGGAAGGATGTGAAATTCCTGGTGAATGATATCCTATTGAACATCCGCAACCTGGAGCCTTTGTTCGTGCCTGTTAATAAGGTAGGCAATCAGAGTAAGGCAGGAATCGCGGCCATTGAAACCGCCTATGCCTCCGACCATGCCCTGTTGGTTTTCCCGGCCGGATTGGTTTCACGGAAAATAAAAGGCAAAATTGTTGACCTAGAATGGAAAAAAAGCTTTATCAATAAAGCAAAAAAATACAAAAAGGACATCGTTCCTGTCTACATTGAGGGTAGGAATTCTAATTTCTTCTATAATTTAGCGAGAATAAGAGCAAAACTAGGTTTAAAAGCTAACATTGAAATGTTATATTTACCTGATGAGTTGTTTTCCCAACGCGGGAAGAACATCAAAATCCGCATCGGTAAACGTATTCCATATACACATTTCGACCAAAGCAAAAACGAAAGAGCCTGGGCCGAAGATGTTAAACAGCAGGTTTATGCGATGGCCAACAGTAAATAATAATCTATGCAAGAAATAATTCAACCTGTTGATCGGGAATTAATTAAGAAAGAACTTACTAAAGAAGCTTTTGTCCGTTATACTAATAATGGCAACAATGAGGTTTATTTGGTAAACTATCATACGTCTCCGAATATCATGCGCGAGATTGGCCGACTGAGAGAGTTGAGTTTCCGCTCCGCGGGAGGTGGTACCGGGCAAGCACTGGATATTGATGAGAACGATATCAGTGAACATAACTACGACCAGCTGATCGCCTGGAACCCGGATGATGAAGAGATCATTGCGGGATACCGTGTGATCAAATGTGATAATGCCGTTTCAGAAGATGGGGAAGTCCATCTCTCCACAGCGCATTATTTTGATTTTTCAGAAGACTTTGTAAAGAACTATCTTCCCCAGACCTTGGAATTGGGAAGATCATGGGTACAACCCAAATACCAACCCGCAATTGATAACCGCAAAGGGATATTCTCTTTGGATAACCTTTGGGATGGGCTAGGGGCGGTGGTGTTGTTGAATCCAGATGTGAAGTATCTATTTGGAAAGGTGACCATGTACCCGCAATATAATGAAGAAGCCAGAGATCTGCTGATCTACTTCATGAACCATTATTTTCCGGATAAGGATAAATTAGTTACTCCATCTCCAGATTTGTTTTTGGGGTATAAGACTGATGTTTCCAAGTTTGAAGGCATTTTTGATGGCTTGGATTATAAAGAAGGTTATAAGGTGTTGAATACGCGTGTAAGAGAGTTGGGGGAGAATGTTCCGCCATTGATCAATACGTATATGAATTTGTCGCCAACCATGCGTGTTTTTGGTACCGCTAGGAACAATGAATTTGGCGAGGTGGAAGAGACTGGTATCATGATTACCTTGGATGATATCTATCCAGCGAAGAAAGAAAGACATATGTCGACTTTTGAACGGGATAGGCATTTCGGCGAAAGACCGGTGAAGGCAAGGTAGGTTTTCATTGCAGCCTTACGACATTGCGACCCTACGTCATTGCGACCCTACGTCATTGCGAGGGCGTTCGTCATTGCGAGGCACGAAGCAATCTTCCCACATGTCATGCTGAGCGTAGTCGAAGCATCTGTTCGATAGTACACGTACAGATCCTTCGACGCTGCTCAGGATGACAAAGTCCAAAGATTGCTTCGTCGTTCCTCCTCGCAATGACGTGGATTTTTCTTTACAATTCCCTAAAATCCCCAAAAAAATACCCATAAGAAACCACAATTTTCAAAATTAATCCTTCCCCAATTCAACCTCCTTTCTCAAGAAAATAAATTAACTAAAATGCGTTATCATGCGGTTTTTGACACCTTCCGCGCACCTTTATTTTTCTTAAATATTTCCTATGCAACCTTTTCTTTGCTTTTCTTTCCTTATAAAACACCAAAATTCATGTTAATTCTTATCAAATACTAAACAATTTCTTAACATAAAATTTATATATTGACTGTAGTTTTGTTCAACATAATCTAAAACCATGAAGAAAACAGCAATACTAACCAGCCTACTATTATTAGGAACAACCAGTTTATTCAGTCAAACCAATCAAGGAGTAATCACTTTGGACGAATTCCGTTTGCCATCCAAACGCGATATCATCCATATTCCCAATGTCAACGGTTTCCAGGTTCTAAAATGTGATTTCCACATGCATACCGTATTTACAGATGGCCATGTATGGCCTAACGTACGCGTGCAGGAAGCTTGGAAAGAAGGTTTGGATGCCATTTCCATTACCGAACATATGGAATACCAACCCCATAAAGATGATGTGAACACCGACCATAACCGCTCACATGACCTTGCCGTGGAATTGGCTAAAGAAAACAACTTGGTCCTGATCAAAGGAACAGAAGTTACCCGTAATACGCCTCCAGGACACTTCAATGCGCTTTTCATTACTGATGCCAACAAGTTCATCGATGTTCGCGACGAGGATAAAGACCAAGAATCCATTGACCGCGTGATCAACGATGGTGCCTTTGTGTTCTGGAACCATCCGGGATGGAAGGACAAACAGATTCCGGGATCATATGAATGGATTCCATTTGTAGAAAAACTCTACCAGGAAAAGAAAGTACATGGCATCGAAGTGGTGAACGGATTGGGCTTCCATTCCAAAGCCTTAGATTGGGCATTGGACAGAAACCTAACCATTATCGGAAATACCGATATGCATAACCTGATCGCCCATAGCTACGATCTGAACAAAGAAGGTGTACACCGCACGATGACCTTGATCATGAGCAAGGACCGCAGCGCTCAAGGTATCCGCGAAGCATTGAATAGCGGAAGGACTGTAGCTTGGTCAAGCAAATACTTATTTGGAAAAGAAGAACACGTAAAGGCTTTGTTCGATGCCTGTGTAGCGTTGAGCCCAGTTTTCCATAAAAAGACCAATAATAAAGGAGTAGTAACCAATTATTATGAGATCAAGAACAACAGTGATCTATATTTTGAGCTGGTATTAAAAGCAGGAAAAGGGACAAAAAAGATTGTACTTTACCCTGGATCTGCCCAAACATTAACTGCCGAAGCCAACCAACCTTCATTAACCTATGAGGTGGTTTCTACCTATATCCGAAGTGATAAACATTTGAACGTGGATATCCGCTTGAATTAAGAAAAACAAACAAAAACTGAAATTAATGAATCGATCGATCTTGAGGATTAGCCAAGGAAGCCTTATCCTATTGTTAGGGCTTTCCTGTATTTCGCAGGCATCAGGGCACGTCAGGTATGTGCCTTTGAAATCCTATGCTGCACAAGAATTGATCAATGTACGTATTACGGTACTTGATCAGAGTTCTGGGAACCCTTTAGAGGGCGTGAGTATTAGTGCAAACAACCGAGCAATAGGCCTTACAGGCAAAGACGGGGTGTTTAGTGGTTCTGTTGTGAAAGGGACGACATTGAGCCTAAGAATGATAGGTTATAACTCAACAACCGTAAAGGTGGAACAGGAAACCTATTCCATTAAGTTATCGGCTGTAGACGAATCGATCGAGGAAGTCGTAGTCACGGCTTTGGGAATCAAGCGTGAAGAACAGGCTTTGGGTTATTCGGCTACTACCGTTAAAGGCGAGCAGTTGACCGAAGCCTTATCCAATAACTGGATGGATGCTCTTTCCGGAAAAGTTGCCGGTGTGAACCTGATGCGGTCCAATGCAGGACCTGTTGGGACCACCAAGATCATCCTTCGTGGAGAAAACAACCTAACCGGAGAAAATGGTGCCCTGATCGTTGTCGATGGAGTCATCATGAACGGTGGTTCTGGTCGATCCTCGGCTCTAGGTTCTGATGGCGCCTATGGAACGGGTTCCGACAACATGCCGGTAGATTATGGTAACGGTATGGACGACATCAATCCGGAGGATATCGAAAGCATTACGGTACTAAAAGGTCCAGGTGCAGCAGCACTTTATGGTTCCCGTGGAGCCAATGGTGCGGTCATCATTACCACTAAATCGGGGTCCGCTAAAGGAAAAGGAATTGGTATTACCGTTAATTCCAATGCTGCCTTTGAAAGCATGAACCGTTCCCCAGATCTACAATACGAATATGGTCAGGGTTTGGACGGAGCTGCGCATTACTCCTTCGGTTCTTCCGTGGATGGAAGTAGCACCAGTGGAACCAGTTCTGCTTATGGCCCTAAATTCGATGGTCAAGAATTTTTCCAATATGATCCTATATTACAAAAGGTAGGTCCTACAAGAACACCTTGGCGTGCCTATGATGGCAAAAATGGCGTAAATGGTTTCTTTGATGTTGGTAGAACCTTTACCAATACGGTATCTATCGACGGAAGTACCGACAAGACAACTGCCAGATTCTCCGCCACCAATACCCAGAACAAATGGATCGTTCCGAATACCGGATATAAAAAGAATTCATTGGCACTGTCCGTGAGTTCCAAGATCACCGATAAACTGACCATCAATTCCAAAGTGAATTATACCAACCGCTGGTCAGACAATTTGCCGGGAACAGGTTATGGAAACCAATCCTTGATGTACTGGTATATTTTCTGGCAACCAAGCGCTGACCTGAATTGGTTGAGAAATTATTGGGTGAATGGTGAAGAAGATCGTAAAATTGCTTATCCATTCAGTACCTATCCAGAAAACCCATACGCGATCTCCTATGAGTTCATCAATGCCAACAACAGGCATACCATTACCGGGAATGCACAGGCCGTTTATCAGTTTTCCAAAGACCTGAAAGCCCATGTTCGCGCGGCAATGGATATGGGGATCGAGGATAGAAACCAGAATAGACCTTACGATGCCGGTTCTAAACTTCGGGAAGGATCATACCGTAGCCAATCTATTTTCTCGAAGGAAACCAATATCGATTTCTTGGTGACCTATAATAAAAAACTGAACGATAACTTTGATTTTTCAGTCAACTTAGGTGGTGCATCTGCCCGTATCGATTATGATCGGGATGAAATGACCTCTGATGGTTTGTTCTACCCAGGTGTTTACAACCACAACAATTCAAAATATGGGGTAAAAACCCGTCAGATCATCGAGCGATCCCAAACCAACAGTTTATATACTTTGGTAACTACTGGATATAAGGATTTCTTATTCCTGGATGCTACGTTCCGTAGGGACTGGGCAAGTACCTTGGCTACACGTTTGTATATCGATAAAGAATTAGGGTTCAATTATCCTTCTATCAACGGAAGTTTCGTGTTCTCTAAAATCTGGGATCTTCCAGAATTCATCAGCTTTGGTAAATTCCGTGCCTCTTATGCAGGTACCGGATCAGGTGTACAGAAACCTTTTCAAACAGAATTCAATTACGAAAATCCAAATTCCTTGTTGGGAGGGTCATTGGCTAATCCATCAACCCTGGCCAATCCGTTGATCAAGCCGCTTTCTACATCGTCGCTGGAATTCGGTACCGATATCCGCATGTTCAACAATAAAGTGAAATTGGATATTGCTTGGTATAAAGCAAATTCATCGAACCAACACCTTTTCCGTTTCGTAGACCCTGCTTCGGGAGTAAGCCGTTTCTTGGTCAACTTTGGTGAAGTGGAAAACAAAGGTCTAGAAATCGCCTTGAACACTGATCAGATCAAAGCTAAAGACAATGGCTTTGGATGGTCATCCTATATTACCTATACCGGAAATAAAAACCTCATCAAACAGTTGACCGATAGCACCATCGTGCTTCAGCAGCGTTCAGTAGGATCTGGACAGATTGTAGGAATGGTCGGTGGAAGTTTAGGCGATCTTTATGGTATTGGCTATGAGCGTGCTCCTGATGGACAAGTCATCTATGATGAATCTACCGGATACGCGAAACTAACCAGTGAAATCCTGTATTTGGGAAATACCATTCCAAAAGGTAAAATGAGTTTCGGAAATAACTTCTCTTATAAAGGGTTGCGTATGAACCTCTTGTTCGATACCCAATGGGGAGCAGTTGGTCATTCCTTAACCCATTATAAATTAGCAGAGCAAGGAAAAACCAAAAATACCTTACCAGGACGCTACAGCAGTATCATCGGTAATGGGGTAATCCAGAATGCGGATGGTACCTACCGCCAAAATGATGTCATCGCCAAGAACGTTGATGAATATTACCGTTCTCATTTCGGGCAGGATAATGCCGAAGGAAGCACATTCCCTACCGATTTCATCAAATTTAGGGAAGCGCGTTTGGATTATAGCTTAAATAAGAACCTGGTTTCCCGTTTAGGCATTAACCGGGCGACCATTGGTGTTTATGGCCGTGATCTATTCATCTGGACCAAATGGCCGGCCTTCGATCCAGAATTCGGAACCTTGGATGGTGGGGATATCGTGAAAGGATTTGAGATTGCTCAATTCCCGTCAACCCGTACATTCGGATTTAACCTAATTGTTGGTTTCTAACTCGATTATCATGAAATTGAAAAATATACTATTTGGAAGTCTGTTAAGCATCTTAGCACTTTCATCTTGCGATAAAGGTTTTGTTGACCTGAATGTCGACCCGACCAAAACCACGGAAGCCTATCCGGAGCAGTTCATGGCAAATGCTTTGATCTCTTCCGTATCCGCCAATATGAACCGGAACAGGGGCTTCAACAATGAATTGATGCAGGTCACTGTTTCCATTGGAGATGGCGAATTCAAAGTCTTCCGATATGACTTTAGAAGAAGTTGGTCAGATTACCTTTGGAGCAACCACTTCCTGAATCTATCCAATTACAAGGATATGTACAGCAAGGCGCAGAATGAGTTGACCTTTAATACGTCCTATCAAGGGATCTCCATGATCCTTCAGGCATGGACCAACTCCATTCTAACGGATACGTATGGTGATATCCCTTATACACAGGCTACCTTGGGAAGAGACTCCTTGTTGTTCGAACCAAAATTTGATGCCCAGAAGGATATCTATACCAATCTGTTGATGAAATTGGATTCGGCGAATAACCTGCTGAAAGCCAATACCGCAATTGATCCATTACAGGATCCAGTATATGCTGGATCGGTAGCCAATTGGCGTAAGTTTGGAAACTCCTTATTCCTGAGGTTATTGATGCGTGTTGCCCATAAAGCCGAGGTAAAAGATTATGCAGAAGCAAAAATCAAAGAGATTTTGGAAACCAATAAATCTAATTATCCCATCATTGCCAATAATGAGGAGTCTGCCATTCTTCGTTGGACGGGAGAAGGGGTTTATGTATCCCCATTTATGTCGACAAGGGTACAGGATTTTAGAGCAACTGCGATTGCCGAATATTTCATTGATTTCTTGCGTGATACGAATGATCCACGATTGAACATTCCTGACTATGGGAAAGCAGGTGTAAACCGTTGGGGAATTGCGCCCGTGTCCGGAAACTTCGTAGGTGTTCCAAGTGGATATGCCCAAGGTTCGGAGGATTATTCAAAAATGTCCTATTTCTATTCGGCAGATCAGATCGTAGGGGGATACAGCATGCAGCATGAACCTATGACCGGAATGATCATGAATTTTGCGGAGGTGGAATTCATCAAGGCAGAAGCCATGCTGAAAGGCTATATCACTGGAGATCCTAGCGTGCCTTTCTATTCTGGCGCTTCCAATTCCATTACCCTATGGGTACCGACATGGACCGGAAATATCGAGGAACATCTGGCGGCCTCTGATAAGGCTTGGGATGCTGCGGCAACTTTCGACGAGAAAATGGAAATGATCCATCAGCAAAAGTATTTTGCGTTGTTCTTAGTAGATCTTCAACAATGGTTCGAGTATAGAAGAACAGGACATCCAATATTGCCAAAAGGAGCAGGTTTGAAGAACAATGGCGAAATGCCGGCGCGTATGCAATATCCAGTCTACGTGCAATCTTCTAACCCAGTAAGTTATAGAGAAGCGGTTGCCAGACAAGGGGCAGATGAAATCAATACAAAAATGTGGTGGCAAAAGCCTTAATCATGAAGGAGATGAAAAATATTTTTAAAAAATTATTCGGATTTGCAGTGCTCGCAGGTAGCTTGGCAAGTTGTGCGGATACCAATTATCCAGGAGGGGAGGTGAGTCCTTATATCGGTATATATGATATCCGTAATTTATATAAAGGTTCGGCGATTGATCTGAACCTGGAAACCATGGAAGGCTCCAATAGCCTTTCGGCTGTGGTGATTTCGGATCACTCGGGTAATAACCTGCCTGAAGGCATGTTGTTCGTGCAGGATGCCAGAAGGTTAAGTTTATTAAGAGGAGTGGCCATTCCACTAGGAGATCTCGCTAAAGAATATAAACCGGGAGATTCTGTGATCATCAATCTCGATGGTACTGTTTTAGACCGTGTTGATGGACTCTTGCAGATCAAGAATGTGGACCAGAATCGCATCACTAAAGTGGCTTCAGATAGACCGGTTTATGCGACTTTAACCAATACCGCAAAGATTGCCGCGAAACCTTATGATTTCGAAAGTACCTTGGTGGCCATTGTTAAGGGAGGTTATACTTACACTCCTGAGCCGGGTCAGGTGATTTCTGGCGATCAGACCATCAATGATGGATTTGGAACCATTACGGTTTCTACCGATGCGAATTCAACATTGGCCAACCTTCCACAGTATAAAATGGCCAATTACTATGGTATCGTATTTACCAAACAGGAGCAAGACAGTGTTATTGCTTATCAGAAAATGCGTACGCAACGAGATTTAGTGGAATTGAAATCGGTATATAAGGTTCCGAAAGCTATTATTACCGGTTGGAACAATGATCCAAAAGGTTCCGATAATAACCATGAGTATATGCAGTTTATGGCAACAGAGGATATCGATTTTGCTAAAACGCCGTTCTCGGTGGTTACCACCAATAATGCCAATGCTTCCACCCCAGTGGGTTTCCCACAAAAGGGCTGGGCAACAGGTGGCATGCGGACCTATAAGATCAATCTGACCAAAGGAACAGCCAAGAAAGGGACCTTCTTCTATGTAGGTGGAACCAATGGATTGATCCTCAGTTCGGGATCCACCAGTATCAAACATGCCAACTGGATTGCTACACATAATTATGGCACGACCGATGGGCAAGGTTTCGGAACAAAGACCACCAACCTATTGGCCAATAGCGGAAATACCTATGGAATTGCGATTTTTGAAGGTACGGATGTAACAGAGAAATCGATCCCAGAGGATGTGATGTTTGTGGCTTCTGGAGGTAGTGTGGTTGGTAATGGTTTTGGATACCGTGTAGCCAATAATGACTTCTATGATATCATTAACCCGATCACGTTGAACGAACAGCCGTTCTATCGTTCTGGGTCGAATACCAACAATATTCCTTATAATACACCTTCCGATGCGGGCTATTTCAATTATATGGGGGGAGAATATAACATGACCTTAGGTCGTTGGACCAAAGCACGTGTAAAATATGCGCCTTTATTGGAAAAGACTTCTGTATTGGAGGATATTGAAAATCCAGAATTTGCAACCAAGCTGGTCTATTAACCATTTGGTTCCTGATTAGCATCATCGTTAATATTATACAATAAAATGGGTTCCTAAAGGAGCCCGTTTTTTATGCTTGAATATGCTGGTAATAAGCCATCTCTAGATGGGGAATATCATCTTCGAGATACATATCACTCTCTGTCTTGAATCCCAGTTCATTATAGAATTTTTCCAGGTATTGCTGACCGGAAATCCGGATCGGAAAATCAGGATAATCCTCTACCAAGCTTTGTATCGCTTGTTCCATCAATAATTTTCCATAATCCAATTTTCTGAATTCAGGATGGACCAGGACCCTTCCGATAGAAGAAGATCCAGGGTAGGAGTAATCTGGTGGGATCAATCGCGCATAGGCGACACATTTGTCATCCTTCACCGCAAATAGATGCTTGGCAAACTGATCCTTATCATCACAATCCCTATAGATACAAGTCTGTTCCAGTACAAAAACCTCCTGTCTTACCTGCAGGATTTTGTACAGTTCCAACGAACTCAGCTCTTCAAAGGATTTATTGAACCATTCCATTAGCTCAATAACGCTTTAACAACTTCTGAAATTGTTCTACCATCTGCTTTACCCGCCAATTTTTGATTGGCAACACCCATCACCTTACCCATATCTTTTACCGACGTAGCGCCACTTTCTGCAATAACTCCTTTAACGATCTCTTCGATGGCTGCACGGTCCAATTGTTTCGGTAGATAAGCCTCAATCACTTCCTGTTCTTCCACTTCGATCTGATAAAGATCTTCACGGTTTTGCTGTTGGTAGATTTCTGCTGATTCCTTACGTTGTTTCACCAATTTCTGAAGTACCTTGATTTCCGCTTCTTCGGTCATCTCCTCGCTATGGCCCTTTTCGGTTTTTGCCAACAAAATAGCCGCCTTGATGGCACGAAGTCCACGCAATTTTGCATTATCCTTAGCGATCATTGCCGCTTTAATATCTTGGTTGATTTGTGTTTCTAATGACATTCTATTATAAATTAAACGTATATGAATAGATTAGTTGTTTCTGTTGATGATGGTGCCATTGGCCTGCACGGTTGGCATGACCAATAGATCATTGATATTAACATGTTTTGGTCTGGAAAGCACAAAAGATACGATCTCCGCAATATCCTGACCGTTCAACGGAGTCAGGCCATGGTAGACGGCCTTTGCTCTTTCCTTGTCGCCATGAAATCTTACTTCCGAAAATTCCGTTTCCACCATACCTGGATTGATGGCAGTTACCTTGATCCCTTTGCTCAGTAGGTCAATGCGCATTGCCTTATTCAAGGCATCCACAGCGTGTTTGGTTGCACAATACACATTGCCGTTCGGATAGACCTCCTTACCGGCAATGGATCCCAAATTGATGATGTGCGCTTGTTCGCTCCCCTCCATCATAGGGACCACGTATTTGGTCACGTATAGAAGTCCCTTTACATTGGTATCGATCATTCTGTCCCAATCACCTATGTCTCCATCTTGAATCGGATCCAATCCTTGGCTCAGACCAGCATTATTGATCAAAACATCCACTTTGCGCCATTCTGCAGGGAGGTTCCCTAAAGTGGTCTCCACTTCTTCGGCATTGCGGACATCCAATTTGAAGGTATGTACCTCACAATTCGGGTTCAATGTTTTGATTTTATTCGTTAATTCTTCCAGTTTTTCAATTCTCCTGGCGCATAATAGCAAGCGAAAGTTCTGCTCTTCCGCCAATTGCAATGCACAAGCTTCACCTATTCCTGAGCTTGCCCCTGTAATTAAAACTGTTCTCATTTATTTTTTAGTTATGACATTCGTAAATGGTACAGAAGCCAAAAGTCTGTGGTCTTACCCGACAGGATTTAAAGCCTACTGTTTTGGTGATGGCTGCAAACCGTTCGCCATCAGGAAATTTGGCTACCGATTCCGGCAGGTATTCATAAGCTCTATTGTCTTTAGAGATCATTTTGCCCATCGCTGGCGTTATCTTGTTGAAATAAAAATTAAATAGCTGCTTGATCGGGAAGGCGGTAGGATTGGAAAGCTCCAAAATAATTGCCTTTCCACCAGGTTTCAATACCCTGCGGATATCGCTCAGTCCCTGTTCCAGGTTCTCAAAGTTCCGAACCCCAAAAGCAACCGTCACAGCGTCAAAGGTCTGGTCTTCGAAGGGTAGTGCCTCCGAATCGCCCAAACAAACCTCAAACTGATTTTCTAAACCTTTTTTCTTGATCTTTTCTTTCGCCACATCCAACATCCCTTGGGAAATATCCACCCCAATGATCTTTTTGGGATTCAGGATACGGATGGCTTCAATAGCAAAATCACCAGTTCCCGTGGCGACATCTAGCATCATCTGTGGGTTTAAACTTTTCAAAGATTTGATGGCTTTTTTGCGCCAGATGGTATCAATCCCCATCGTCATAAAACGGTTCAATAGATCATAAGTTTTCGAAATGTTGTTGAACATATCCGCTACTTGCTCTTTTTTTCCGCCCTCGGGATTGTATGGTTTTACTGTTGAAGCATCATTTGACATAGGGACAAAGATACAACAAAGTAAACAGAAATTATCCTTTATCTCCCGAGCTTTTTCCATAGTTTAGATAATCCAAAAACCTTAACTCCCTGACTATGAATTTGAACTGCTTTTTAAGCCAACAAAGCCTTTCCGAGGCTTTCCTGCTAAAGGCTTATTAACAGTCTCCGATGTTATCCACATCGATTTAAATGATTGATAATGAGTGTTTAAATAGAGTTATTAAGGTTTTATCCACATTTGATGTGGAATACTAAGGCTTGTAATTCAACTACTATTGCATGATTGTTGAAGCACCTATTTTAGCTGTTCATAACTTTGGTTATAGAGGTATTTTATTTTCCTTACATTTGTTACCCTATCATTGAAAACTTTTGAACAAGCCGTAGATAAATTGTAATATGTCTTTAGAAAACGAACACACAAATAGCCAGTCGGGTCAGTCGAACCGTCCGAACTTCAAGCAGAAACGGACGAGTGTGAACAACTTGATTAGTGGTTTGGGTAAGATACCACCTCAAGCTTTGGATCTGGAAGAAGCAGTCCTTGGCGCACTCATGTTGGAAAAGAATGCATTGAGTGAGGTGATCGATATCCTAAAACCGGATTCGTTCTATAAAGAAGCACATCAACAGATCTTCCAGGCAATTTATAACCTGTTCCAAAAGACTTCGCCAATCGATCTACTGACCGTAATCGCCGAATTGCGCGGAATGGGCGCTTTGGAAATGGTTGGTGGAGCTTATTATATTACCCAATTGACGGATAGGGTAGTATCTGCAGCCAATATCGAATACCACGCACGTATCATCTCCCAAAAATATATCCAAAGAGAACTGATCAAGGTGTCCACAGAGATCATCAACGCTTCGTATGACGAAACCAGTGATATCTTTGATCTATTGGATCATGCGGAGAAATCTTTGTTCGATATCGCGCAGAATAACTTGAGAAGGGATTCACGTAAGATGGACGACATCATGCGCGAAGCCATCAATAACCTGGAGTTATTACGTGATCGGACAGACGGTTTAACGGGTATTCCTTCCGGGCTGACAGCGTTGGATCGGATGACTTCCGGTTGGCAACCATCGGATCTGGTGATTATTGCGGCTCGTCCGGCAATGGGTAAAACGGCCTTCGTATTATCTGTAGCACGGAATGCTGCGGTAGACCATCAGCGTGCTGTTGCGGTATTCTCCCTGGAGATGTCGTCAGTACAGTTGGTTAACCGTCTGATTGCTGGAGAAACGGAGATTGAACAGGAGAAATTGAAAAAAGGTAATCTGGCAGACCATGAATGGCAGCAACTGCATTCCAGAATTGGTCGATTGACAGAAGCACCTTTGATCATCGATGATACCCCAGCGCTGAACGTATTCGAGTTCCGCGCAAAATGTAGACGTCTAAAAGCACAATACGATATTCAGATGGTGATCGTCGATTACCTGCAGTTGATGCATGGTAAAGGTGATGGTAAAGGTGGCGGTGGTAACCGTGAGCAAGAGATCGGTAGTATTTCCCGCGCATTGAAATCTGTTGCCAAAGAATTGAATATCCCGGTACTGGCCTTATCACAGTTAAGTCGTGCCGTAGAATCAAGACCTGGTAACAGTAAGCGTCCAATGCTTTCCGACTTACGTGAATCGGGATCTATCGAGCAGGATGCGGATATGGTGTTGTTCTTATATCGTCCGGAATATTATGGGTTGATGGAAGATGAAGAAGGTCGATCCACGGTTGGGGTAGGTGAGGTTATTATTGCGAAGCACCGTAACGGTGAAACTGGTATTGTACCTTTACGCTTTGTGGGTAAATATGTGAAGTTCGTGGATCTGGAGGATGATTTCTCTGGTATGGGTGGCCCTGAAGGTGGAAGTTTCAACGACTTTGGCGGTGCAAGTAGTGCTATGCAGCCTTCCAGTGATTTCGGTGGATTTGGTGGGGGTATTACTATGCCATCGAGAATGAACGATATGCCGGATGATGCACCGTTTTAGGGGTATTTATTTGGTAGTATTTAGTAGTTAGTATTTAGTAGTTAGACTGTGTAGTTTGATGGGAGATGAGGGATTATAGATGATAGATGAGAGATTATAGATTTTTGATGGAGAGGGATTAGGTAAAGGATAAAAAAATAAGAAAAAAAGCCGTATCAGATTGGAATTTGATACGGCTTTTTTATGTTGTTGTAGGCTAGTTTCAAGTGTAGTGTAAGTGAGTTGTAAGTGAGTTGTAAGTGTGTATTTGCACTTACATGGTACTTGCAATATTCTTGGAAGATGCTTTCATGAATAATTAAAACCTAGCCTAATTTTGGGTAATAATGTTCAATAGGAATAGTTAATTGCTGATGCTCTGAGAGCCGACGAATTTGATGTCAACTCTTCTGTTTTTAGTGCGGCCTTCGGGATTGTCCTGTCCGTTGGGTAGTTCATTGTCAGCGATGGGGTCTTTTTCCCCTTTTCCGCTGGCTAAGAGCTTATTTTTTACACCGTTTTTTTCGAACCATTGTTTTACTGCTTCTGCACGTTGTAGGGACAATTTGTCGTTGTATTGGTCATTCCCTTTTGAATCGGTATGCCCAATGATCTGAACGGCATCGGCATTAACTTTTTTCAGTTGATCAGCAACTTTTTTAAGTTCTGGTTCTGCCTCAGGTTTTATGGTTGCCTTATTAAAATCGAAAAGGTTGTCTGCTGCTAGGCGGATGTCGACATTCAAGTTGCTGGATGATGCTGTCAAACTGCTTCCTGAAGTAATCAAGGTTCCATCGGATGTGTTTGAGGATGAGGTGTTTCGGTTGTCCGTTGCTGAAGTAGTTTGGTTTTCGCTTTCTGAGGCGGTTTGGTTGCCTGATCTTGATGCAGAAAATGATCCAGTATCTGCACCAAACCCTTGGGATTCTGCTCTTAGGGTATCTACTGGCTCATTGTTTATGGGTGCATAAACCGTATCCTTGCTGCCTTTTTGATTGCTGTTTTCAGCATTGCAACCCATAAGTAGCAATGCTGAGAACAGACTCATATTTATAAAAGTTATTCCTGAATTTCTCATATTCCAAATTTCTCTTATCTCATCTTTTCTGCAATTCCATCTTTTCTACAATTCTATCCTTTCTGAAATCTGCTTTCTGCAATTCTATATGGATTATTGGCGGGTGATAGGAAGTCCATCAAACGTTCCGTAATCTCCTAACGTTAAACTGATGGTTTTGCTTTCAGCAGGTGGAGCTGCAAATTTCAGGCTCATCAATACCATTTTATCCGATCCCAGATACCTCATTTTTTTGCCCTCTGAATTGGTTGGCGTAAGCATAACTTTTCCAGCATCATCTTTCAGTAAGCTGTTTTTCTTTGCCGTTGCATCATCGATGTAATAGATGTTATCTGCTGGGAAATTGATGTTGATTGCATTTTTCTCTGGATTGTCCAGCATCAGTTCAACAGTCATGATGCTTCCCAACACATTGACCTTAGTGACATTAATAGTCCCGTCACTAACTTGTTTACTGCTGATTGCATTGGTTGTGGCTGGTTGTGCCGGTTCTTCCACAACTCTTTCTTCCACAATTACGGGTGAAGCTGGTTGGTTGACCACAATAGTCGTGTCCTTATCTGTGTCCTGATCAGTTTTGGTAGTTGTCGTACATGCCGTGCATGCCAATAGGCCTAAACCTAATAAGATTTTTGTATTTGAGTTCATAGGTGGTTATTTATTTAACAATTTGTGTTCAACTTCAAATACTTCAATTACTGTACCAAGTTAGACGATAGGGGGGGATAGGTGGTAGATGATAGATATTAGACAATAGACAATAGAATTTATTTGTCTAATTATTTTATTCCATCTGGGTTTTTGCTGTATTGATAATCTTTTATTTTTTTGAATTTCTAGCCCTTTTTGGATTTTATGATTTTATTGATCTCCACTTGAGAAAGGCCAGTTATTTTGGAGATTTTTTCAATGGGGTCACCATAATGATGAAGAAGTAAGACAAACTCTTGATTTCTTTCTGCTCTTCCTTTTAATTCTCCTTCTTCCAACCACGTGTCTTTCATTAATTGGGCATCCCTTTTACGTTTTAGTTCCCTGTCGTACATTTCCTGCTCCTTTCTGTTTAGATTTGTATATTTTGCTATTTTAAATAGTTTTTTAAAAATAGGATCCTGAAGTGGATCTGGGATTTTTTGCATGACCGACATATGTTTTAAAGCAAAAAGCCATTTCTCCAGATCTCCCTGTATTTCAGGTTCTTTCTTGGTAAAGTTAATCAATTCTAAGAAAATTATTTTGCTTTTTTCGAGATATATTGTTCCTGTTTCCATACTGCAATAGCAGAGCGGGTGGATATAATTTTGATCCTTGTTTTCTATTTCTAGCGGAAAGCTGTCCATGAGCACAATAGTGTAAATTTCCGAAATTTCGTAATTCCATTTTTTCTGCTTTCCGATTTGACCTTGTTCGGAAATGAGAATGGATTGATAATATAGTATTCGACTTAAGAAATTCCGCTGATTATACCGCTGTACCTCGATGATAATATGTTCCCCGTTCTGACCGATACAATGGAGATCAAAAAATACTTTCCCATGCTCTTTGGTTTTGCCAATTCGTTCTGAATTACATTCATGTATATCTAAGATAATTTTTCGTCCCTGAAAAACCACATTTAGGAAGTTGATCAATAGATCTTTGTTAGCTGATGTGCCGAATATTTTTTTAAAACCAAAATCCGATAAAGGTTCAATGTAGGTTGGTTTTATCTGTCGGCTCATTGTGTTAATTGTCTGTTATAAAGATAATTAACGTAGGGAAATTAATTGTTTCCTTCTTTTTATCAAATGGTTAAAAAAGGATTCGGATGAAAGGTAATAGATGTTAGATTATAGATGATAGACGATAGATAATAGACGATGGATAGCCGAAATTCGTCATTGCGAGGAACGAAGCAATCTTTGGACTAATCGAAAGATTGCTTCGTTCCTCGCAATGACGGAGAAATTGACCGTTATTTAATAGGGAAATTAAAATATTTATCCTTGAAAGGTTCGTTTTTCAGAGTATAGTGCCACCATTCTTCATCAAGTGCTTTGAAGCCATGTTTATCCATGAGAGTCCTTAATTTTTTGCGGTTGACTTTTTGGGTTTCTGTTAGATGCCGGTAATTGTGATGGGATTTTTCTCCGAAATAATCGAATGGACTGCCCATATCCAGTTCTTTTTTGTCTTTGAGGGTGATCAGGGTGAGGTCGATGGTGCTGCCTCGGCTATGTCCTGATCTTTCAGCAATGTATCCCAATTTGAAAAGGTTTCTTTTATCCACTTCGGGATAGAAAGTAGCTTTCGCCAAGGTATCTTTGATGTCCTTAGCCCAACGTTTGAAATGGTCGACCGCTTGTTGAGGTCGATAAGCATCAAAGACTTTGATCCCTAAGCCTTCTTTTTGGAGGTCCTTTTGCAATGCCTGAAGTGCGAATCCTGCTTCCAGGGTGGCATAGGCAACTTCACGTTTGTATCCATCCACTGGTCTACCCAGAAAATTATGGTTTCCATAATAGCTCAAGTCTATTTCTATTCCAGGTACGATTTTTTTCAGATCCACAAAGGTACCAGGCACTGGTTGTAAAACCGAACAAGAAGATAATATTAAGCAGAAAATCAGTAATATGCAGGAATTCAATAAAGTTCGAAAACAATGCTGGAGGTCTTTTTCTGTGGTCAATAAATTATTCATAGAATGGACTGTATTTCAGTTTTAATTGTATATAGAATTAAATGTATAAGGGTAGCTCTAATTTACGGAATGTTCTTGATAGATTAGATAATAGACGTTAGATAATAGATTATAGACCTTTCCCGACCTTGCGAGTTTTTTCGTCATTGCGAGGAACGAAGCAATCTTTCGATTAGTGTAAAGATTGCTTCGTCGTACCTCCTCGCAATGACGGGTCTATCGTCTATAGTCTATCATCTATAAACTCTCATCTAACGTCTCTCATCTATTGTCTACTCCATGTATTTTTCGTAATTTTGAGTCCCCATAAATAGAGGCAATAGATATTTAAACTTAGGAGCGAATTTTGGATTTTTTAGCAGGATTAAATCCTTCCCAGCGAGCGGCTGTCGAGCAGACTCAAGGTCCGGTGATGATTGTAGCAGGTGCAGGATCTGGAAAGACACGTGTGATAACCTATCGGGTGGCCCATTTGATTCAAAAGGGCGTTGATCCATTCAATATATTAGTATTAACCTTTACCAACAAGGCTGCGAAAGAGATGCGTGAGCGTATCATGAAGGTGGTTGGTCAAGAGGCGAAGAACATCTGGATGGGAACTTTCCACTCCGTTTTTGCCCGTATCCTACGGGTGGAGGCTGAACTGATCGGTTATCCCCGCAATTTTACTATTTACGATACAGACGATACCAAGAGCTTATTGCGCGCCATCTTGAAAGAGTTGAACCTGGATGATAAACTGTACAATGTAAACCATGTATATGGTCGGATTTCATCAGCAAAGAATAACCTGATCTCTCCGCAGGAATATAATAAGAACGAAGCCATTATGGCGGAGGATATCGCCAATGGAAGGGGACAATTGGGACAGATCTACATGACCTATGCGCAACGTTGTTACCGCGCCGGGGCCATGGATTTTGACGATCTATTGTTCAAGACCAATGTGCTGTTGAACAAACATCCCGATGTGCTGTACAAATACCAGCATCAGTTCAAATACCTGATGGTGGATGAGTATCAGGATACCAACTTTTCCCAGTACCTGATCGTGAAAAGACTGGCAGCAGTGAACGAGAATATCTGTGTGGTAGGGGATGATGCGCAAAGTATCTATGCATTCCGCGGTGCCAATATCCAGAACATCTTGAATTTCCAGAAGGATTATCCGGATGTGAAGGTCTATAAATTGGAACAGAACTACCGTTCGACCAAGATGATCGTCAATGCAGCGAACAGCATCATCGCCAACAATAAGAATCAATTAGAAAAGAATGTATTCTCCGACAATGAGGATGGAGAAAAAATAAAAGTTACACGTGCTTTTTCGGATAATGAAGAAGGAAAGATTGTTGCTGAGGCCATTTTGCAGGAAAAATCGCTTAAGACCTTAAACTTTAAGGATTTTGCAATCCTATATCGTACCAATGCGCAATCCAGATCCATGGAGGAAGCCCTTCGAAAGCTGGGAGTTCCCTATAAATTATATGGTGGAACCTCCTTCTACCAACGTAAGGAAATCAAGGACCTGATCGGGTATTTCCGATTGACCTTTAACCCGAATGATGAAGAAGCCTTAAAACGGGTGATCAATTATCCTCGACGCGGAATCGGTGATACCACCGTAGACCGTATCATGGTGGCTGCAGACCAGAACCAACTTAGACTCTGGGATGTGGTAGCCAATGCGCAGATGTTTTTGGACGGAAGGAGCGCGGGTTCAGTGACCAATTTTGGGATCATGATCCAAAGTTTCCAGGCAATGGCCAAAACCAATACGGCATTTGATACCGCCATGTATATCGCGCAACATTCCGGCATATTAAAGGATCTTTACGAGGATAAATCTGTTGAAGGCCTTGCTCGATACGAGAATATCCAGGAATTGCTGAATGGTATCAAGGAGTTTTCGGAGAGGGAGGACCTGGAGGAAAAAGGCCTGGATGTGTTCATGCAGGACATTGCTTTATTGACCAACGATGACAACGATAAGGATCCAAATGCAGATACGGTTTCTTTGATGACTATACATGCCTCTAAAGGATTGGAATTTCCGGTGGTATTCATCGTAGGATTGGAGGAGAATCTATTTCCATCGCAGTTGTCACTCAATTCCCGCTCGGAATTAGAAGAGGAACGCCGATTGTTCTATGTGGCAGTTACACGGGCAGAAAAGAAATTGCATCTTTCCTATGCCACCTCACGCTATCGTTGGGGAACCTTAAATAACTGTGAGCCAAGTAGATTCTTGGATGAATTGAACCCAAGTTGTTTGGATTTGGATTTCAAACCGCGAAGTTCTGCGGTTGGATCCGAGGATTTTCAATCAGAACGCGTATCTTGGCAGCGAAAAGAGACAGGCGATGTGTTTTCCAAACCGAAACCTAAGGTGGTGAAAACGACCTCGATATTGCCGAAGGCACATAAACCTACCGAAGGTTTTGCGCCATCGGATACATCCAACCTGCAAGTAGGGATGGAAGTGGAGCATGAAAGATTTGGTTTTGGGAAGGTGATCAACCTGGAGGGAAATAAACCGGATATTAAAGCAACTATTTTTTTCAAAGAGTTGGGACAGAAGCAATTGTTGCTTAAATTTGCCAAACTGAGAATCGTGGAATAATCCAAGAGTAATAAAATAAATTACCTGTACGGTAAAACAATAAATATGATTTTTGACTATAACAGTACCAGACCTAAACTTATCCTAGCTGAATATGGTAGGAATGTGCAGAACATGGTCGATTACATCTGTACCTTAACAGATCGCGAAGAACGTAATCGCCTAGCACAAGTGGTCATTGATATGATGGGTGTTCTGAACCCGCATCTACGCGATGTATCGGATTTCAAACATAAACTATGGGACCATCTTTACATCATTTCTGATTTTAAGATCGATGTAGATTCGCCATACCCGATCCCGACCAAAGAAAATATCCACCACAAACCGGATTCCCTTAAATATCCGAACCATAATATCCGTTTCAAACATTATGGCTATACCGTGGAAGAGATGATCCGCAAAGCAAAAGCAGTTTCCAATGAAGAGGCTAGACAGAAAATGACAGTTGGCATCGCCAATTTCATGAAGATGGCCTACCTGACCTGGAACAAGGATTCCGTATCGGACGAACAGATCCTGAATGATCTTTCTTTATTGTCCAACGGCGAACTGTCCCTACCAGCGGATACGGTATTGACCAAGGTTGATTTCAAAACGCCGCCTCCAGGAAACAGGATGAAGAGCACAGGCGGTAGTTCGAGTTCTGGTGCTAGTCAACAGAACAACAACCAACGCAAATACAACAACAATAATAATAACAATAACAACAACAATAAGAAGATGTCGAATTCCAAACGCCCGATGAACAATCCGGGTGGAAGGAAGAATAATTACCAAAAATAATTCATCGACTACGCTATATATCTTATGAATGCATTCGAAATTCATGGTGGAAAACCATTGAAAGGGGAGATTGTTCCTCAGGGCGCGAAAAATGAAGCCCTACAGATTATTTCAGCCGTATTATTGACGGAAGAAAAAATGACCATCAGCAACATCCCCGATATTAAGGATGTGAACAAATTGATCGATTTATTGGCTGCCTTAGGGGTGAAGGTCAATAGAGTAAATCAGGATACCTACGAATTCGAAGCCAAGGACATCAATATCGATTATTTCCAATCGGAAGAATTCAAACGCAAAGGTGGAAGCTTAAGAGGTTCCATCATGATCGTTGGTCCTTTGTTGGCGAGATTCGGTAAAGCGGCTATTCCTAAACCAGGAGGTGACAAGATTGGTCGCCGCCGTTTGGATACCCATTTCTTGGGATTCGAAAAATTAGGGGCTAAGTTTGTTTATGATGCAGAAAACCACTTTTTCAATGTAGATGCTACCCAGTTGAAAGGAACTTACATCCTATTGGATGAAGCTTCTGTAACAGGTACGGCAAACATTGTCATGGCTGCGGTTTTGGCAAAAGGAACAACTACGATCTACAATGCTGCTTGCGAGCCGTACCTACAGCAATTGTGTAAGATGTTGAACCGCATGGGGGCAAAAATCTCCGGAATCGGTTCTAATCTATTGACCATTGAAGGGGTAGAGCGTTTAGGTGGTACGGAGCATAGAATGTTGCCGGATATGATCGAAATCGGTTCTTTCATTGGTCTAGCGGCAATGACTGGATCCGAGATCACGATCAAGGATGTGTGTTTCCAGGAATTGGGTATTATCCCAACGGTATTTTCACGCTTAGGAATCAAATTTGAGCTTCGTGGCGACGATATATTCATTCCTGCGCAGGATCATTACGAAATCGACACCTTTATTGATGGGTCGATCCTGACAATTTCTGATGCTCCATGGCCAGGTTTTACGCCAGATTTGTTGAGTATCTGTTTGGTAACCGCTATCCAGGCGAAAGGAAATGTCTTGATCCACCAGAAGATGTTCGAAAGCCGTTTGTTCTTTGTGGATAAATTGATCGATATGGGTGCTCAGATCATTCTTTGTGATCCACACCGTGCAACCGTGATTGGATTGAACAAACAAACGAAATTACGTGGTATAGAAATGACCTCTCCGGATATTCGTGCCGGGGTTTCGCTATTGATCGCCGCATTGTCTGCTCAAGGAAAATCAACGATCTATAACATTGAACAGATCGAAAGAGGATACCAAAATATTGAGGAAAGGTTGAAAGCTTTAGGGGCGGATATCCGTCGTGTAGAAGCGCAACCTGCCGGACATTAATTATTTTTACATCGTAGTTTAAAAATACGATTGTCGGATTAATGTTAAAAAAAGTTCAAAGGGTTGCCCATATAAAAGGGCAACCCTATTTTTGTGCCATTAATTAAATGTTTCAACATATAAAAATGAGAAAAATCACATTATTATCAGCTATCGCTGCTCTTGTATTAGCATCTTGTGCTGGAAACCCTGAAGGTAAAAAAGCGGAAACCAAAGATTCAGTTGCCGTAGAAAACACTACTGCTGTTGCAGGATCGGTTTACAATGTAGACACTACTGCTTCTAAATTGGTTTGGAAAGGTACTAAAGTAACTGGTGCACACACAGGTACTGTAAACATCAAATCTGGATCGATCACTGTTGATGCTGGTAAATTAACTGGCGGAAACTTTGTATTGGATATGAACAGCATCAGCTCTACTGACTTGGAAGGTGAATACAAACAAAAATTGGATGGCCACTTGAAAGCTGATGATTTCTTCGCTGTTGCGACTCATCCGGAGGCTTCATTCACAATTACAGAGGTTAAAGCAGGTGCAACTGATCAAGATTTAGTGATTTCTGGAAACTTAGTGATCAAAGGAATCAGCAAAAACATCACTTTTGATGCTAAAGTAACAGAAGCAACAGAAACTGATGTTAAAGCAACAGCTAACTTCAATATTGAGCGTGCTCAATGGGGAGTGAACTATGCAGGTAAAGAAGATGATTTGATTTCTAAAGAGATCAACTTTGACGTTACTTTGGTAGCTAAAAAATAAATAGCTTTTAAGGGATTTTGAAAGGTAAGCTAATGCGCTTTTAATAATCTTGGTTAGGCTTTAGGAATATGAGGCAATCCTTTTCATAAAGGGTTGCCTTTTTTGTTTATTTTTGGGCTTGGGATGGTTGATGATGCAGTTGGATGGAAAGGGTGGAAATATATTTGATTTAATTTACTTAGAATGAAAATTACGTTGGTCTGTATTGGAAAGACAGATGATAGACATATTTTGGATGGAATTGAAGTGTATACTAAGCGCTTGAAACATTATTGTAATTTTCAATTGCAGGTGATTCCGGATTTGAAGAATGTGAAGAACTTGAGCCAGGAACAGCAGAAGGAAAAAGAGGGAGCTTTGTTATTGAAGAGCGTGAGCAATCAGGATTTCGTGATTTTATTGGATGAACGGGGGAAGGAATTGAGTTCTGTGGAGTTTTCGGCTTTTTTGGAGAAGCAGATGGTTTCCAGTGTGTCGAGTTTGGTGTTGTTGATCGGCGGGCCATATGGGTTTTCGGAGGAGGTTTACAATAGGGGGAATTATAAACTTTCTTTGTCACGGATGACCTTTTCGCACCAGATGATCAGGATGTTTTTTGTGGAGCAGTTGTATCGGGCTTATACGATCATGAGGGGGGAGCCATATCATCATGAGTAGATAGGTTGAAGGATTTTATTGAGGGGGATTGCTGGGTTTTGAGGAGAGAGATGATAGTTTTTGCATAAGGGGAATCTTGGTTGTTGGTAATTTTTGAAGAAATTTTGTGTAAATTAGGGTTTGATTGCATCTAAGAATTAAATCATTCAAGAATTAAATAAGAAAGGGAGTGTTATGGATTTAGATAAATTTAAAAGAGATTATAAGTATAAGAGTCAAGAAGGGGCACATGGTGGTGATGTCAATAAATGGATAATCATTATTGGTGGTGCTGTGGTAGTGGCTTTGGCTTATTTTTTTAGGTAGGAGTTTTTTTAAGTAAGAGCTCTTTCGGCTAGGACTCTCGTCCTGTCTACCATCTCGTCATTGCGACATTATCGTCATTGCGACATTTTCGTCATTGCGAGGAACGAAGCAATCTTTCGACTTAAATAAAGATTGCTTCGTTCCTCGCAATGACGTTTTTTTTCCTTTTAAGATATCTGCCATCAAAAAAACCTCACTACAACCTCACTACAACTTCAAAAATACCTCGAAAACACCTCAAAAAACTTCAAAAAAATAAGGCGATACGGGGAGTATCGCCTTAAAATCACACTAACTATTAATAAAACCCTATAGAACTAGGTGTTTTCAAAACATAAATCTTGAATTTGGATTCTCATCTCATCTCCAAGACCTACTGTAAAAGTAAAAACCTTTTGTTATAATATCAAATAAAAGTTGCAACATTTATATTATAATTTGATTTTATCTGCAACTTTTAAAAATTCTAACCAAGCAACTTGATCCGTTTTAAACGTAAAATCTTTCGCCTGTAATACCTTTAAAGGAATCAAACGAAAGGATTGTAACTTACCTTCAATAGACTCCTCCCGAAAATCAAAAACTTCCGTCCTAATCTTTAAATCTACCTCATTCAAACACCTCACCTGGTAGTAAATGGAAATTATCTGGCTCTCGTTAAAGCTCGATTTCTCCCAAAAATCGGTTGTATAGATGTGTCTCACCACTTCTATCTCCATCCCCGTCTCTTCCTGATACTCTCTTTTAAGGGCGTCTAACAGACCTTCCCCATATTCTAGTCCTCCACCAGGAAACTTCGTGAATGAAACGTTTTCGGTGCGCTCATCACTGATCAATACCTCTCCACGCTCATTCACCAGGATGCCATACACCCGGACATTGAATAAATACATATTATTATTAAATTTTTATTTGGACTATAAGGGTTGAAAACCCGATTCAACCGCTTCCGAATCTAATCCAACCAATGAATAATGTTTTGGTAGAAACCAGGAAATGGTATTCATCGCCTGCTGATATTCCCGCTCATTCGCAAAGTTCTTTGGCGTAAGATTCAGCACCAGATCCTGCGAAACTTTTTCTTCATCGGTATAATTCCTCGCGATCAACATGACCATCGGATTTCGAACGCCTGAATATTGTAGGAATTCACTCATATGTCGCCTCACATAGGCAGGTAGGATCTCCTCGGATGGTTGACCAACAAGGATCTCCTCATCGCTTCCGATTGCAAAATCACCCGTGTTCTTGGAAAATAGGCTCTCATCGGTGTAATATTCGCCATTCAATTCCAGGTTCAACAGATCCCCATAACTGAACATCCAATCCGGCTGCTCCTTATGGGTATTGATCGCCACCCCAAATCCGCTTTTTAATAAGGTCGAAAGTTTATTTTTTATCACATAGGCATGGAAATTCTCCCCATTGGCCACCGTTTTCAGGTTAAAGTAGGGGAAGCCCTCCGTACTCATAATGATCTCAGGTTCGGCTACCTGTAAATTCGCTTCGGAAATATTTTCAATAAAGGCTGCAATCCATTTCCCATCCCGTTCGGGCAAAGGGATCTCTAATAGGTTGTTGACAGCAATGGTTTTCTCTAGATCACCAAAATTTCCTGCGCCGTTGCTAGCATCAAAAAAATGGATATTACTCATGTTAAAATAAAAATACGGCTAAAAGTAGTGAATAAAGTCCTAATGTTAAGTGATTAATTCAAATTACATGGGATTAAACCTCTCTTCGGATTAAGATATACAGGTTTATTTTATTACTTTTGTTAAAACAGGAAACACTTTAATGTCAGATTTAAACGCGACAAGACCAGTGCAATTTAATTCAGAGAAAATTAGTTATGAGGAATTCCGCCAGGTCCTTATAGACGATTATAAACTAGCCGTTCAAAGCCGTATCGTAAGTTTGTTGGGAAGGAAAGAAGTGCTGACCGGGAAAGCAAAGTTTGGGATTTTTGGCGACGGAAAAGAATTAGCACAAATTGCTTTATCCAAGGTTTTCAAACCTGGAGATTGGCGTTCTGGGTATTACCGGGATCAAACCTTAGCATTTGCCTTAGGCATCAGCAGTATCTATCATTTCTTTTCCCAATTGTATTCCAATCCCGACCTTTCCGCTGATACTTCCTCCGGAGGTAGGCAGATGGTGGCCCATTTCTCCACGAAATTATTGGATGAGGATGGCGAATGGTTGGATCAGACCGCTCAGGTCAACTCCTTTTCGGATGTATCTACTACAGGTGGGCAGATGGCCAGAATTCTCGGCCTCGGCTTAGCCTCTAAACTATATCGTAACAATCCAGGGCTTTCACACAGTGAAAAGTTTACCAAAGATGGTCAGGAAGTAATCTTCTGTACCATTGGAAATGCATCTACCTCAGAAGGTGTGTTCTGGGAGACGGTGAATGCCGCTGGGGTAAAGCAGATTCCAGTCGTGATCTCCATTTGGGATGATGGCTATGGGATTTCGGTTCCTAATGAAATTCAAACAACCAAAGGGGATATTTCCAACGTGTTGAGGGGATTTCAGGAGGATGAGTCAGGACAAGGCTACCAGATCTTTAAGGTCAAAGGATGGGATTATGCCGGGCTTTGTGAGGTGTACGAAAAGGCTGCAGAATATGCTCGTGAGCATTGCAAACCATGTTTGGTGCATGTCTATGAAATGACCCAACCTCAGGGACACTCTTCCTCGGGTTCGCATGAAAGATATAAATCTCCCGAACGATTGACTTGGGAGACGGATTTTGATTGTAATGACCGCATGCGGGAATGGATGTTGAGTTCGGGTATTGCAGATGAAGAGGAATTAAAACAGATTGAATCAGAGGCCAAGGATTTTGTTCGACAAGAACAGAAACGTGCCTGGTCAGATTATAAAAAGACCTTACAGGTTGATCTAACGGAAGCCATTGAACTGCTTCAGGGGATCAATCACCACGCAGTGGAAATACCTTTGAAAACCTTATTGTCTATTACAGAGCCTTCTCTAAAGGAGGTTTATGTCAATGTTAGAAGGGTGATCAGGGAGTTGCGCGGTGTGGAGGTTGCTGGAAAAGAAGAGTTATTGGCTTGGTACAAAAAAAGTCAGGAGCTTAATAGTTTCCGCTTCAACGATAAGTTGTATTCTTCTACACAGCATTCTCCGCTAAAGGTGGAGGAGATTCCTGCAAACTATGATGCAGATGCGGCTATCGTAGATGGTAGGGAAGTTCTGAATGCCTGCTTCCGAGCTAATTTTGATAAGGATGCTCGTTTATTGGCATTTGGAGAAGATGTAGGGAAAATTGGAGATGTGAACCAAGGTTTTGCTGGACTACAGGAGGAATTTGGTGAACAACGTATATTTGATACTGGAATTCGGGAGACTGCCATTATTGGAAAGGGTATTGGGCTTGCGGTACGTGGTTTCAGACCGATTGCTGAGATCCAATACCTCGATTATCTGATCTACGCATTTCCTGTATTGAGTGATGATCTGGCAAGCTTGAGCTATCGGACTAAAGGTCAGCAGAAGGCGCCTTTGATCGTGAGAACGAGGGGGCACCGTTTAGAAGGGATCTGGCATTCGGGTTCTCCGATGTCAGTTTTATTGGGCGGGCTTCGCGGAGTGCATATCTGTGTACCAAGGAACATGACGCAAGCTGCTGGTATGTACAATACCTTATTAAAAGGGGATGAACCAGCATTGGTCATCGAATGCTTGAATGGGTACCGTTTGAAAGAAAAAATGCCTGCAAATATTGGTGATTTCACCGTGCCGATCGGCAAGGCAGAGCTGTTAAGGGAAGGATCTGATATCACGGTTGTTTCTTATGGCTCTACGTTAAGGATCGTTCAGGAGGCTGCATTGGAATTGGATAAGGTCGGAATTTCGATTGAAATTATCGACGCACAATGTCTACAACCTTTTGATAGGGAAGCTATTTCAGCAAAATCATTGGAGAAGACCAATAGATTATTGGTTGTCGATGAGGATTTTCCAGGAGGGGCATCAGCGTTCATTACCCATGAGATTTTAGAAAAACAAGGTGGTTATTACTTCCTGGATGCTAAACCTAGGACTTTGACCGCTAAAGCACATAGACCGCCATACGGATCAGATGGTGATTACTTCACTAAACCTGCTGTAGATGATGTGGTAGAAACTGCTTATCAGATCATGTCTGAAAGCAATCCAAAAAAATATCCTCCTTTGTTCTAAGGAGGATATTTTCCGATTTAAGATTTAATTACCTGATTTATTGTTCTTCGTTTGAAAATAGGGAAGCAGCACCAATAATGGCCGCATGTTCCTGGTATTTGCCTATAGAGATGTCCAAACCTTTCAAAAGGGATTTATCTTTAAAAATAAGATCCCATGCCTTTACGATATTTCCGCCGATTATCAAATGCTTACATTGATGCTTTTGGCTAAAGAAATGGAGGAAGCTGGCTAGGTTTTGACTATATTCTTTTAATAATTGATCAACTTCTGCGCCTTTGTTGTTCTCCAAAATCTCACGCAACCCTTTTTCTGATTTTCCGGTCAATTCCTCAAATCTTTTGGTGAACCAACGGGTTACCAAATATTCTTCATAGATGGAATCCTTATAGACTGTGTTCCATAGATCCGCATCGAATGCCTTTTCGCCATTCCGCCAAACAGCCGATCCCAATCCTGTTCCTAGAGTTACCCCCAGGACACAATCTTTATGTTCCAGTCTACCTCCGAAAACTTCACCCTGTAAAAATGCCGCAGCATCGTTGATGTAACGAATATGGAGGTTTTCATCTCCGATTCCCTCTATAATAGGATCTGTTACCGGAACTTTATAAATGCTATCGTATTTTGCCTGTCCCTTCATCAGCGGGATTCCCTTTTCATAATCAAAGGGACCGGGTGCTGCAATGCCGATTTGGGTCACTTGGGATTCCATTTTGGCCAAGCAGTTTTTCATGTTGGAGGTCCATTCTTGAAAAATCGATTTAGCATTTTGCAGCGAATTAACATGCGAACGCGTGATAGTTTTTTCAATAATTGTCCATGTCGACCTGTCGACAATAGCAGATGTAATATGTGACCCCCCGATATCGCAGGATAGTATATAGTCGCTAATAGGCATTATTTAAATAAGCATTATGTTTCAATAGGTGATCTGCAATCACCAATGCAGCCATCGCTTCCACGATGATCACAGCACGAGGTACCACGCAAGGATCATGACGTCCCTTGCCCGAGATTGTAGCCTCTTGGCCTTCCTCATTTATTGTTGCTTGATCACGCATGATGGTTGCCACAGGTTTAAATGCAGTTTTAAAGGTAATATCCATGCCGTTGGAAATGCCGCCTTGGATACCACCAGAAAAATTGGTTAATGTTTTTACTTTAGCATCTTCGTTGACAAATATATCATTATGTTCTGAACCTTTCATAAAGGAACCTTCAAAACCTGAACCATATTCAAAACCATGCACTGCATTGATCCCCATCATTGCCTTGGCAAGATCGGCATGCAGTTTGTCGAATACCGGCTCACCTAAACCCACTGGTACATTGCGGATTATGGTAGATATTCTTCCGCCAACGGTATCCCCATTTTTACGAATGCCATCGATGAATTCCGCCATTTCAGCTGCTGTTGCAGGGTCTGCGCAGCGAACAATATTTCCCTCTCTGATCTCCAATAGCGTAGAAAGGTTTGTAACATCGATATTTGGCGCTTCAATATGGCCAACACCAGAAACATGCGCGAATACTTCAATACCATGTTTCTTTAAGAATAGTTTTGCAATAGCTCCAGCGGCTACCCGAGCAGCAGTTTCGCGAGCAGATGAACGACCACCACCACGATAATCACGGATACCATACTTTTGTTGGTAGGTGTAATCGGCATGTGAAGGTCTGAATTTATCTTGGATATGCGAGTAATCTTTAGAGCGTTGATCCTCGTTGGGAATCACTATAGCAATCGGCGTTCCGGTAGATTTTCCTTCGAAAACTCCCGAAAGGATCTGAGCAGTATCGCTTTCCTTCCGTTGGGTAGTAATTTTAGATTGGCCTGGCCTACGCTTATCCAATTCCGATTGGATAAATTCCTCATCGATGTCGATTAATGATGGACAACCATCAATAATTACCCCGATAGCCTTCCCATGAGATTCACCAAAAGTGGTAATCTTAAAAATATCGCCAAAAGAATTTCCTGCCATAATGCTATAATGCCCGTAAATATATGAAAAATGATGTTAAATAATTTAGCCTATTAAATAAATAGCTTATTCTATAAAAATTGATTAGATCTTTGATCCTGATTCTTTAAAGATTGATTAGTCGTTGATCTCGAAACCTTGAGCCTTTAAATGCTTCCAGAATTCTGGGTAGGATTTTTCCACCACCATCGGTTCTTCGATGATCACCTCCGGAAATACCATGGCTAATGGTGCAAATGCCATCGCCATTCTATGGTCTTCATAGGTGCCAAAGGTTACTGTTTCGGGTGTAAATACAGCAGACGTTTTCAGGTGATAATCTTGTTGATCTTCCTCCAGCTGAGCGCCAAATTTGGCAATCTCTGTCTGTAAAGCCAAGATACGGTCTGTTTCTTTGATTTTTAAAGTTTCCAGGCCTGTAAAAGTAACATCCTTTTTCAAAGCAGCAGCAACTACAACAACAGTTTGCGCCAAATCGGGACATTCCTTAAAATCAAAATATGTCTTTTCAGAATCAAGCGTGGTTTTCCTTAAATGCAGGCCATCCTGCTCAAAACTAGACGACACACCGAAATGGCTCATGATCTCTACGATCGCCATATCACCTTGAAGGCTGTGTTCTTTTAGTCCAGGAAGGATGATATGCCCATTTTCGGATAAGGCGACGATAGCATACCAATAGGAGGCAGCGCTCCAATCAGGCTCTACATAGATGGTGGTTTCTTGGTAATCCTGCTTGGCGATATGGATCTGGTTTTCTGTAAACGAATAGTCTATCCCACATTCCTTCAACATTTCCAAGGTCATAGTTACATAAGGTCTTGAGGTCAGCTCCCCTTGGATATCTATTGTTAAACCTTTTTTGAGATTAGCAGCAATCAATAATAAGGATGAGATATATTGGCTGCTAACATTGCCTTGGATACTGATCTTTTCTTTTCCTTGGATCATTCCCCCTTCAATTTTTAAGGGCGGAAAGCCGCTCTTTTTTTGATAATGGATGTCAGCGCCCAAATCTTTCAAGGCATCAACCAAGATTCCGATCGGACGAAGTTGCATACGTTCAGTTCCAGTTAAGATAAAGTTTCCTTTTATCAGGTTCAGGTAGGAGGTAAGAAACCTCATCGCTGTACCAGCAGGGCCAATATCGATCAACGTTTCGTTGGAAGAAGATGCATTGGAAGCCAAGGTCAGAGCAGCATTCAAAGTTACTGTGTCAGCAGCTTCTGAAAGGTTTTCAACCTTCACCAAGCCCTTGCTCAATGCTTGGATAATAAGAGCACGGTTGCTCTCTGACTTTGAGCCAGTAAGTTGAACCGTGCCTTTTATATTTTTGGATGGGTGTTTTACAACAATGCTTTCCGCAGTCATTAGGCCTCCGTCACAGTTTTTGTGTTCATCACCTCATTTTGCTTACGGATAGATTCGTTGTGCAATAACTCTAGGTATTTCACGGTGAATTCCTCGCTCAGGTTCAATGCTTTTGCCAATTGAACACGTTTCTGAACAATCTCATCCCAACGGTTCACCTGAAGGATCGTTACGTTGTTATCTCTTTTAACTTCACCGATCTTCTCTGCAATCTTCATACGGTCGCCGATCTGTTTGATCAAAAGGTCATCGATCTTATCGATCTGCTTACGTAATTCAGCCAACTTATCCTCGAAAATAGGGTTGTTGGATTCTGGTTTACGAACAGAAAGATTGTCCAATAGTTCAGCTAAGCCTGCTGGCGTAACCTGTTGTTTGGCATCAGTCCAAGCTACCGAAGGATCGATATGTGATTCAATGATCAATCCTTGCATATCCATGTCCATCGCTTTTTGGGTCACGTAAGGAATCAGCTCACGGTTACCACAGATATGGCTAGGGTCGTTGATGATCGGAAGATCAGGAGCAATCGTTTTTAATTGGATGGCAAGATCCCACATCGGTTCATTACGGAAAGCTGTTTTCTCGTAAGAAGAGAATCCACGGTGGATCGCAGCCAATTTTTTGATACCCGCTCTGTTCACACGCTCAAGCGCACCGATCCATAGAGACAAATCAGGGTTTACCGGGTTTTTAACCAATACAGGAACATCTACACCTTGAAGCGCATCAGCGATTTCCTGAACAGTGAATGGGTTTGCCGTCGAACGGGCACCGATCCAAAGTACATCTACGCCAGCTGCCAAGGCTTCTTCCACGTGTTTTGCTGTAGCAACTTCAGTAGCCGTTAACAATCCGGTTTCTTCTTTAGCACGTTTCAACCATTCCAAACCGATGCTTCCGATACCTTCGAATTCTCCTGGACGCGTACGTGGTTTCCAGATTCCGGCACGTAATACATTCACTTTTCCAGTGTTGGCCAACAAATGTGCAGTGGATACCAATTGCTCTTCTGTCTCTGCACTACATGGTCCCGCGATGATTAATGGTTTATCCCCTGTGTCTAACCAAGATTTTAAAGGAAGGATGTCTAATGAATGTTTCATTGTATGTTGTCTTTAATTTTTACGTATTTAATTAGATTTAGATTTTTTCGTTTTTCACATATTCACCCATGATACTGAAGTTCACGGTATGTTTTAGGACCTTGCGGATGGCAGCATCATAATCCGACTGCTTTTTCCATTCCACATCCACATAAAAGTCGTATTCGTTCCTACGTCCAACCACTGGCATGGATTGGATCTTACTCAAGTTTACATTCTGCTCTGCAAAACATTGCAACACAGAGGCCAAGGCGCCAATCGCATGAGAAGTCTGGAAAGAAATAGATGCTTTGTTTGCATTTTTCTGTTCCTCCAAGTCGTTGGATAGAATCAAGAAACGGGTGGAGTTTTTCTTATTGGTTTCGATCCTTTTTTCCAGGATCTGTAAACCGTATAGTTTTGCAGCAGCTTCAGAAGCAATCGCTGCGGTGTTTGTCAACTTATCATCCAATATTTTTTTAGCACATGCAGCGGTATCCATTCCCTCTTTTATCGTCCATTCAGGATGCTCGGAAAGGAATTCATCACATTGGCGGATAGCGATAGGGTGGGACTCTACATAATGTATATCAGAAAGCTTAACCCCTGGAAGCGCCAATAAATGTTGCTGAATGTTCAGATGGACCTCACCAATAATATGGAATCGGTAATCCCTCAGGAGGTTGTAGTTTGGCAGGATGCTACCTGCAATCGAGTTTTCAATCGCCATTACCACGTAGTCTGCTTTTCCTTGTTTCAACATTTCGCAAGTCTGTTTGAAAGAGGTACATTCCAATGTTTCGATCTCCGTACCGAAATACTTGTATGCTGCTTCTTCGTGAAAGGATGCTTTAACTCCTTGGATGGCTATTCTTGTTTTCTCGCTCATTTTAAATTTTACTGTGTTGTTTATTGTTGAATGCTTTGCTGGATGCCAAAAAAAAGGTCCCAAACTTTACATTTGGGACCTCATATATCGCTTCCGATACCATATACTAGTCCCTGCTCTTATCATAAAAATAAAAGAACCAAAAGTTTGTATATGTGTATTGTTTGTGCATTCCCGTTTAATTTGAGTCAAATATAGAGCTAATCTCCATATCTGCAAAATATTTTTTCAAAAAAATTGATTTTTAGTCAAAAAATATGGATAAAAAACATGAATAAAATAGTATGAAAACAGTTAAAAATATCAATAAAAAATGATTAAAAATTCATTGAAAACATTGTAATTTATATATTTATAAATTGTTAAAATAATCATAATCCTCTATTTTATAATATTTTATGAAATATTTAAGTTTTAATATAACAAAAAAATATCTTTAAAAATTACTGTAAAAAACATTAAAAAAAACACCAAAAAATCATACTAAAAAAGAATAAAAATACTTGTTTAAAATAATTAAAATCATCAGCTTAATTACCATGATTTAATGTCATATTTCCATATATAAATGTTCGAAACCCTCAATTTCCAACCCCAACCCCCAACTGATAAATAAATAATTAGGATAAGCTTATATTTGCGGAGTCAAAATACATTATCCGTATGATCTATGTACTTTTAAGTGTACTCTGTTCCGTTACAGTAGCCGTTATCATCAAATTGGCGAAACAAAAAGGCGTCAATTACTTGCAGCTTCTGGTCTGGAACTATCCGATGGCACTCTTATTAACCTATTTGGTTTTAAAACCGGCAATCATCCCTTGGCAAAAAGAACTGCCTTGGCATTTATACCTTCCATTAGGCTTTTTATTACCCGCCATCTTCATTTGCATTGCTATGTCCATTCGCTATGGCGGAATTGTAAAAACAGAGGTCGCCCAACGTTTATCCCTTTTCATCCCCTTAATAGCCGCATTTTTATGGATGGGTGAGGAGGTCGTACCAACCAAATTGATCGGGATTTCAGTCGGTATTTTGGCCATTATCTTCTCCATCGGATGGAACAAAAAAGATAGCAGCCTAACAAGTAACACACAAAACAACTCCACAGATAACACCTGGATATTCCCTTTATCCGTCTTTTTCGGAATGGGGATCATCGATATCCTTTTCAAGCAAGTCGCCCAATCAGCAGAAATCACCTATATGTCCTCCCTTTGGATCGTATTTGTCCTGGCCTTGGGCTTTGCCATACTCTTTCTAACCTACCTGCTCCTTATTAAGAAACAAGCCTTGGATCTAAAATCCATAGCCTATGGATTAATACTCGGGATGTTCAACTTTGGCAATATCGTATTCTATATGAAGGCACATCGCGCCTTGCCAGACAACCCATCCATCGTATTTACGGGCATGAATATCGGGGTAATCTCCGTAGGCGCTTTGGTTGGTGTCCTTCTTTTCCGCGAGAAACTTAGCAATTCCAATAAAATTGGGGTATTTTTGGCTTTAATTTCCGTTTTATTAATTGCATTTCTGTGAGTTTATTTGAAGATACCTATCGGACCATTGAATCGCCCTCGGAAGGGATTTTCCGCGACAAGGGCTCCAAGTTCATTGCCTATGCCTATCCCTTCAGGGATGAATCCAGCCTGAAGGATATCATTGCCGATCTGAAAAGCCAGCACCCCAAAGCCAGGCATCATTGCTATGCCTATCGATTAACCCCCGACCGCAATGTCTTTCGCATCAACGACGATGGCGAACCTTCCGGTACAGCCGGAAGACCAATCCTGAACGTCCTGCTTTCCCAGGACATCACCAATGTGCTCGTGGTTGTTGTACGCTATTTTGGCGGAACCCTATTGGGTGTACCCGGTTTGATCAATGCCTACAAAACCGCTACCCAGGAAGCACTCCAGGTAGCAAACATTATAGAACTCACCGTAAATGATGTCTACGAGATCCAATTTGATTATGTACAGATGAATGATGTCATGCGGATCATGAAAGATGCAGATTTACAGTTATTAAACCAAGAATTTGATTTGAATTGCAAATTGCAGTTTGAAATTCGTAAATTACATGTGAACGAAGTCCTGGGGAAACTTGAAAAAGTAGCGGACTTAAAAATCACTTACTTACGAACGATATGATTAACGATTCTGAATTAATTCTTAATGCAGATGGCAGTATCTACCATCTTAACCTAAAACCAGAAGACATTGCCGATACCATCATCTTTGTAGGAGATCCCGACAGGGTGCCCGAAGTATCCAAATATTTTGATGATATCGAAATCCGAAAGGGAAAAAGGGAATTCATTACCCATACCGGTCATGTGAATGGTAAGCGATTGACTGTTATCTCCACCGGCATAGGAACAGATAATATCGATATCGTTTTGAATGAATTGGATGCCCTATTGAACTTTGATTTTGAAACCAGGAACCTGAAATCGGAGATTAAATCGCTCGACATTATCCGGATCGGAACATCCGGCTCCATACAAGGAAATATTGCCATGGGTACCATCTTGGCCAGCGAATATGCCATTGGTTTTGATACCCTCATGCAGTATTATCAAAAGCCGTATAACAGCAAGGAATTAGAAATCCAAGAGGCTGTCATCGAAAAATTCCATGACCTTACTTTTAAACCTTATGTAGCGCATGCCTCCGAAAGGCTCTTGAAGAAATTTGCGCATGATATTCCAAAGGGAGTAACCATGACCGCGCCGGGATTTTATGGGCCACAAGGAAGAAACCTACGTTCGCAAAATACCTATCCCCATCTCATCAAGCAGGCCAATACCTTCAAGGTCAATGGCTATCAAATTACCAATCTGGAGATGGAAACAGCGGGAATATATGCACTCAGCAATATGTTAGGACATCATGCGATCTCCATTAACGCCATCCTAGCCAGTCGGGTAAATGAAACCTTCGCCAGCAATCCCAAGGAGATTGTGGACAAGGCTATCCGAATGGTACTCGATAGGTTATAGCCCTTTTCTCGACGAGTCAAATCGAAGTAGAATAAACAATAAGATGGTGAATGACCATAGGGAAGAACCTCCATAGCTGATGAATGGTAATGGGATTCCGATTACAGGTACCAAACCTATGGTCATTCCTAGATTGATAAAGAAGTGGAAAAATAGGATAGAAGCCACCCCATAAGCATATATTCTAGCAAAGGCAGTCCTTTGCCTTTCAGCAATGTTTACTATGCGTAATAGTAGCGCCACATAGATCGAAATCAAGATAACCGAGCCCACAAAACCCCATTCTTCACCCACAGTACAAAAGATGAAATCGGTACTTTGCTCCGGTACAAAATTGTATTTCGTTTGGGTTCCTTGCAGATAGCCCTTTCCGAATAGTTGACCCGATCCAATTGCAATTTTCGATTGGTTTAGGTTATAGCCTTCCCCACGTAAATCCTCAATCTTTCCTAAAATAACATCAATACGGTTTCTTTGATGGGGTTTCAAGATCTGATTATAGGCAAAATCTACACTGAGGATATAGATGGATGAAAAGGCAAAAAATAACGCTATATTGATTATATTCTTTCGCTTTTTACGCATCATAAAAGCAAAGAATCCACATATGAGGGCAATTATACCAATGAGAATCCATTGGTTGATCAATAAAGCCAGAACAAACAGCAGAATGGCCAATCCCCCGATAATCAAAACCGATGAACCGATATAACCCTCCCTATAAAAAACAAAGATCAAGGAAAAGAAAACCAAGGCTGAGCCGGTATCTTTCTGTAGCATAACCAAAGCGATCGGAAGAAATACAATTGCCGCACCAATCATCAAGGTTTTCATGTTGGGCGTTTTATTGGTTTGATTGCTGAGGTAATAGGCCAACAATAAACAGGTCGCCAACTTTCCGAATTCAGAAGGTTGTAACCTGAAGCTTCCCAATGGTATCCATGATTGATTTCCACCAACACTTCGTCCAACTACCAAGGTCGCTATGAGGAGCAATATCACCAGGATATAGATAATAGGAGCCGAAGAGATAAAGAACCGGGAATCAATAATTAAAATACAGATTCCGATGATCAGGGCAGTAAAAATATAGATTGATTGTTTTCCGTAATTCGTTGCCAAATTGAACAACCCCGGATTTTCTGCATCATAAACTGCCGCATGGATGTTGAACCATCCGATCAAGCATAGGGTCATCCATAGACCAATGGTAATCCAGTCAATCCGCCCAAAGAAACTCTTATTCTGTAAATTATTCATCTTACCTTCTTACCTGACTATGGTGTACTAAAATTGCCGATTCCTTCTTCTTTGGTTCAATGGCCGTGGTTCTTAATTTTATGCTGTCCTTTTTATTCTTCGTACTATCTTTTTTCAGTTTGGGATCTTCTTTTTCTACCTTAACTTTTGGTTTCGGTAGGAGGTTTCCATTGTAGATCCTGTCCTGAATATATTTCGGTAAGGTAATGGTATCCTTCAGGTATTTCTCCACCAGCATACTGGCAATAGGCGCCGCCCAGGTACCACCATATCCCGCATTCTCCACGAATACGGCAATAGCAATCTTAGGGTTCTCCCGAGGGGCAAAGGCAAAGAATACCGCATGGTTCTCCCCATGAGGGTTCTGAACCGTACCGGTCTTTCCGCACATTTCAATGCCTGCGATCCGAGATGCAGCACCTGTACCACCTTGATTGACCGCCTGGCTCATTCCCTCGATAACCGGTTCGTAGTATTTGGCATCCACACCTGCGAAGATCTTCTCCGTAAATTCTTCCTTCACGATCTGTTTTTCTCCGATGCCTTTGATCAGGTGCGGGCGATAGTAAAATCCACGGTTAGCCACAATGGCCATCACGTTCGCCATCTGAAGCGGGGTAATACCCAAGGCATCCTGCCCGATGGATAGGGAAATGTTATACCCAGATTTCCACTTGTCGCTTCCATAGCGTTTGCTATAAAAATTGGAAGTAGGAACCAAACCAGTTTTTTCTCCCGGCAGGTCGATCCCCAATTTACCGCCAAGACCAAATTTCAAAAGACCATCACGCCAAAGGTCATAAGCTTTATAGCTGGCCATTCCTCGACCATCGATCATCTTGGCATATACATAACCATAGTACGTATTACAGGACATCTTGATGGATTTCACCAAGCCTGTTGCTCCATCCACGTGGGTACAGCGCATAATCGCACGTCCACCACCATAACGGTAGCCTCCAGGACAATAAAATACCGTCTGTTCATTGATCACGCCCGCCTGTTGCGCTGTAAGGGCTGCCACGACCTTGAAGACAGATCCTGGGGGATAGGATGCTTGTATCGGCCGGATAAACATCGGATTGTTCGGATCCTCCAATAATTTCATGTAATTGTTTCCGCGTTCCCTGCCGACCATCAAATTAGGGTTATAACCCGGACTACTGACGAAGGTCAGGATTTCCCCAGTGGAAGGTTCGATAGCGACTACCGAGCCCAGTTTGTTCTTCATCATCTTCTCGGCCAAAACCTGGAGTTCCTTTTCCAAGGAAGAAACCAAGCCTTCTCCAGAAACAGCCGTAGTATCGTATTTACCGTCCATGAAAACCCCTTGTGGCCTGTTAAGGGCATCCACCATCCTGTTCTTTACACCACGTTTCCCACGTAACAAATCTTCATATGCACGTTCAACGCCCGATGCCCCAATATAATCTCCCGAACGATAGAAACCATTGGATTTTTTAATGTCATTTTCGTTTACCTCTTGGATATAACCCAAAAACTGCGGGGCTATGCTGTCTGGATAGTGCCTTACCGTTCTTTTCTGAACATAAAATCCTCGAAATTTATAGCGTTGTTCTTCAAAAGGAGCAAAAATCTGTATTGGTACCTGCTTCATAAAGGCAGATTGGCGATATGGCGACTCCGCTCTAGCTTTTTTCATGCGTTTATTGAAATCCGCTGTATCGATCTGCAAAAGTTCACAGAATAGGAGGGTGTCAATATCCTTAACCTCTCTTGGGGTCACCATAAGATCAAATACCATTTCGTTCTCCACCAACATCTTTCCGTTCCTATCCAAGATTACCCCGCGTGCAGGATAGATAATCTCCTTCCGCATCACATTATTGTTCGCAGAAAGCAAATACCGATCATCGATGATCTGTATATAGAACAATCTTATTACAATAACCAATGCGATGGCTATAAAAATCCCCTGAATAACGAACTTACGATTGAAGAAACTATTGTTCATGAAATGAACCCTTTACTATGTTAATTGCCTAATAATCTTGATTTCCGCCTATAAACCAGCAAGCTGATCAGCATGATTAACAAGATAGTGAAAATACTGCTCAGTAGAATGCTCAACAGCGTACTTAAGTAATTAGAAAAACTAAAATACTCCACATGGAAGAGTACGATATGATGTACCACGGTACCTATTGCGATGTATGATAAGAACCATTTGGATCCCATGTTGCCCAAGGCAGGCGTTTCAAAGGAATTCTGTGCATCCACGTCCAGGGTGATCTTATGGAAAAAGATCCTGAACCAGGCCAAAGCAACACATGCTGCCGCATGAACTCCGATGGAATCGTAAAAAGCATCTACTGTTAATCCAGTGGCGAAGGCCAACAAGAATAGTATAAAATTAGGAATATTGATTGGTAATAAAAAGATAATCAAGATATAAGGAAAGGGGGTTGCCAGGTTATAGTAACCCACATTCTTGAACAAGACCACCTGCAGAGCAATCAAGGCCACAAACCGAAACAGATTAAATAATACCACACTACCCATTGTTATCCTCCGTTTGAGTTTCTAACAAATTTTTCTCGTTCTCCAAAAGGTCCTTCACTACATAGACATGGTTCAGGTTACTGAAATTGGTGCGCAGCCTGATCTTCACATCCAAGAAACTCTCACCCGATACAATCCCTGTTTCTTCCACCGTGCCAATCTCGATCCCTTTCGGGAACAAAGAAAATCCGGAGGTATAGATCTTCATGCCTTTTTGCACTTTCACATGGTTCGGAATATCCCTAACCAACGCAAATCTAGGATCCACATTGTTTCCCCAAGCCAGCGAACCGAACACATTGGTGGTGTCCAAGGTCACGGAAACCCGGGTATCTGGATGCAATAAGGATTGAATCGTGCTGAAATGAGGAGAAACATTCAATACTACCCCAACAACTCCATTGGACGTGATAACGCCCAAGCCTTTTTCCACGCCTTCGGACGATCCCTTATTGATGGTGATGAAATTGCTCTTTTGATGTATACTGTTGTTCACCACCTCGGCGATGGTAAACCGATAACGGTTTTCTTCGATGGAATCAGCGATCTGGACAGAGTCCAAGGTATCGGCAAGAATGAATTTCTGCAATTGCTGTCTTAATTCAGCGTTCTCCTGTGCCAGGTTTTTGTTCGTCTCTTCCAATGCCAAATAGCTTTTCCAAGAGTTCAATTTGTCGTAGAAAGAACCTACGACCACATTAGAGGAATTGACGAATGCAGAACGTTGGTAGCGGTTGTTTTGGACAACCAATAAAAGAGATACGGTAAAGAACAACACAAACCAAAAAAAGGCATTGTATCTTACCAAGAAAAGCCAAAGGTTTTTCATTCTAAATCTCTTTTAATAGGTACGCGATATAACGTGCTGAGAGACATTATATCGCGTACGGAATAAGTATTGTTCATTAATTACTGCATCAAGAACTTGAAACGTCCAATGTTCTTTAATGCGATCCCTGTTCCGCGTACAACCGCACGTAGTGGGTCTTCAGCAACGTGAACAGGTAATTTTGTTTTTGCTTGGATACGTTTGTCCAATCCTCTCAATAAAGCACCACCTCCAGTTAGGTAGATACCTGTTTGGTAAATATCAGCTGATAATTCCGGAGGAGTGATCTCTAAGGCTTTAAGGATAGCTTCTTCGATCTTAGAGATGGATTTATCCAAACAATGTGCAATCTCGGTATAGGATACGGTAATCTGCTTAGGAATACCGGTCATCAAATCACGTCCTTGAACAGCAAAATCTTCTGGTGGATCGGTCAGCTCCGGAAGAGCAGCCCCCACTTCGATCTTGATCTTCTCTGCCGTACGGTCTCCGATCATGATGTTATGTTGACGACGGATGTACTGAACGATGTCCGAGTCAAAATTATCTCCCGCTACACGAATGGATTGGTCGCAGACGATACCCGATAAGGCGATAACCGCAATCTCGGTCGTACCACCACCGATATCGATGATCATGTTCCCTACAGGCTCTTCTACATCAATCCCGATACCCACAGCAGCTGCCATAGGTTCATGGATCAAGTAGACCTCTTTTGCTCCTGCAATCTCTGCAGAGTCGCGTACGGCACGTTTTTCCACCTCGGTGATACCAGAAGGAATACAAACTACCATACGTAAAGATGGGAAGAACCAGGATTTTCCTTTATTGATCAGTTTGACCATGCCTCTGATCAGGTGTTCTGCAGCTGTGAAATCCGCAATTACCCCATCGCGCAATGGTCTTACTGTTTTAATATTATCGTGTGTCTTACCCTCCATCTGCATGGCCTGCCGACCGATGGCAATTACCTTATTTGTCGTGCGGTCAAATGCTACGATAGATGGCTCGTCAACTACTACTTTGTCATTGTGAATGATCAGGGTGTTAGCTGTACCCAAGTCTATTGCAACTTCTTGCGTAAACCAATTAAAAAGCCCCATTTATTTGTGAAAGTATATTGTAAAATTTAAATGCAAACCTAATGAAAAAAAATGGTTTTTATATAAAGCCGCTTCCATAAAAATGTTCATTTTACGAAGAACTTTTTTATTTTTTCGATATCTGGTATTGCTAACGAAATCCACTGTCAATTATTGTGTGGTCACCCCGATATAATAATTGAAGGTATCCGCTTTTATGGTCTCCGTGGTCTGCCCTTCAAAACGGTGCGTAGACCATTTCGTAGTCGGTTTTATCAATACCTTTTTACCATCTTTATCGAAGATGTGGACCGGCATATGGAAGTTGTCGACCTCTGAATTCCAGCGGATTATAAAGGATCCCGGGCGACCAGCATTTCTGATCTCCAGCGTAGGGATGCTTTTTCGTTGCACATACTGTTCAAAGACCTTGCTCAGGTCTATGCCACTGTGTTCGGTCATGTATTTCAAAATGTCGTTGTAATCCACGGTCTGGTGGTAGAAGGTCTTGTTCATACCCCTCAAAATCGCTCGCCATTTCTCGTCATCATCGATCATCGTGCGGATCATATTGTGTAACACACCGCCTTTGTTGTACATGTCGCCAGATCCTTCCTTATTCACATGGTATGGACCTTGAATAGGTGTTTGATTGGTAATCCCTCTTCGGTTACCATTGACGTATGCCTGGCTGGCTTCTTTGCCATAGTAATAATCGATGAACAGGGCCTCCGAATAATTGGTGAAGCTTTCATGGATCCACATATCGGCCAGATCCTTTGCGGTGATGTTATTGCCGAACCATTCATGACCGGATTCATGCACCACGATGAAATCCCATTTCAATCCCCAACCTGTGCCTGATCCGTCGCCACCCAGGTAGCCATTCTTATATTTGTTACCATAGGCGATCGCACTTTGATGTTCCATACCCAAATGGGCGGTCTCTACCAGTTTATAGCCATCTTCATAAAATGGGTAGGGCCCGAACCAGTGTTCAAAGGCTTTCAGGGTTTCTTTGGCGTTCTTCTTCAGAAAATCGATCTTGTTCGCATTCTCTTTCAGCACATAATAATCCAGGTCCAGTTTCCCTTTTTCACCAGCATATACTTCCTTGAAATGGGCATAGTCACCAATGTTCAATGCCACATTGTAATTATTGATCGGGTTATCCACTTTCCAATGGTACTTGGTGTAATTTCCTTTCAGTTTTTCGGTTTTAACAAGCCTTCCGTTGGAAACATTCATGACGCCATTAGGTACTGCAACAGAGATCATCATGCCGTTTACCTCATCCGATTGATGATCTTTGTTTGGCCACCATACACTCGCGCCAAGCCCCTGAACAGCGGTCGCGACCCAAGGTTTGCCCTTGCTGTCTTTCTTCCAGTCAAACCCACCATCCCAAGGCGCTCTGGTGGCTTGTATCGGGTTCCCGGAATAGAAAACGGTAAACGAATCTTCCGTTCCTTTTTCCAGGTAGTTTGGGAAAGTGACAAATACCGCATTGTATTCCCTCGTAAAAGGCAGTTCCTTTCCTTTATAAACGACTTTGTCTACAGAGAGGTTATCGAACAGGTCGAACTGAAGTTTATTGAATCGATCTACTACCTTGAACTGGAATTCATTGCTGCCGCTGATGAATTTATTGTCTATATCCACCTTGATGTCCAAGTGGTAGTATTGGATATCATAGCAGGTTCTCAAAGGTGTCAATTCCCCTCGTAGGGAATCTGCCTTGGTATAGATTTCTTTGGCCTTCATCAATTGGGCATGTCCGGTCTGTGTGCCAGCCATCAGCATCAATCCCAATAAAAAAGATTTTCCGTTTAACTTCATGATCGATATGAGGATATTATTTTGGTTATTTCTTGTTGTTGGTAAAATAAGAAGATATTTCTGATAAACTAAATGCGTTCAAACATTTTTCTTTGGTCAGGCCGCCTTTACGTGCCACATAAACGCCAAATTCCATGTCCAGATGTCCTTCTTTTCGGTGCGCATCGGGATTGATGGAAAGGAGGACGCCTTTTTCCAAGGCATATTGCTGCCAGCGCCAATCAAGATCCAAGCGTAATGGATTGGCATTGATCTCAATGACCACCTGATTTGAGGCACAGGCATCGATGACTTTTTTATAGTCGATGGGGTATCCGGCGCGAGATAATAATAACCTTCCTGTCGGATGTCCAAGTATCGTGGTATAAGGGTTTTCAATAGCTTTGATTAACCTATTAGTTGCTTTTTCTTCCTCCATTTTCAGGTTGCCGTGAATCGATGCTACCACAAAATCGAATTTGGATAGGATCTCGGCTGGATAATCCAAAGAGCCATCGCCCAAAATATCCGACTCGATCCCTTTGAATATTTTGAAAGGAGCAAGCTCTTGGTTCAATTGGTCGATCTCTCGCCATTGTTCTTCCACGCGTTCAATAGAAAGCCCATTGGCATAGACTGCTGTTCGGGAATGGTCGCAAATACCCAGGTATTCCAGCCCCAGCTCGTTTTTGCAATAGTTGGCCATATCTGCCAAGCTATGCACACCATCGGAATAGGTGGAGTGGTTATGGAGACTTCCTTTCAGATCTTGATAGGTAATGAGGGTAGGTAGGCTATTGGTTTTCGCCAATTCGATTTCCTGATTGCCTTCGCGTAGTTCGGGTTCTATATAAGCTAATCCCAAGGATTGGTAGATTTCCTCTTCTGTTGGCAAGGATTTTAGCTCGCCAAGGTTTTCCAATTGCTGGATATGTAGGGGAGAACCGGTGGTTAAGAGAAGGTTCTTGGCGAAATCGGAAGCAGGAGTAGGGATGACCTCAAAGGCAAACCCATTCTCTTCCCGGAAGCTGATCCTGCCGCTTTCCTGGTTTATATCCATTTCAAATTCCAGCGATTTAACCAGTTGAAGGGCTTCTTCAGATGTTCCTTCGCACAGGATTTGTACCTGCTGTAAAACTTCCATCTTTCGACGGTAATCTCCTGTAAACGAGAGTTTATTGCTTGTTTTTTCTTGAAGGTTTTTGATTAGGTTTTCCGCAAAGGGCATTACCCTTGCATAGAGGAACCAACCTTGGTTGGCGATGGAAAACTCAATGGATTTCTTGATGTCTTCTTGGGTTTTTAAGCCGAACCCCTTGGCTTCGACCAAGCGGTTTTCATTACAGGCATAATACAGCTCGCCCACGGATTCGATCTCTAAATCCTTCCAGATGATCTGGATTTTCTTTGGACCGAGTCCCTTGATCTTTAACATTTCGATGATGCCCTCCGGGGTTTTCTCGATCAGTTTTTCTATTTCAGGGAACGTGCCGGTGGTTAAAACTTGTAGGATTTTCTCAGCGGTACTTTTCCCGATATTGGGTTGCTCGCTCAGTTCTTCCAGGTTGGAAGTGCTGGCCGCAAAAGGTAATTTATCTATTCGGAAGGAGGCGTTCGCCATAGCTTTGGTACGAAAGGAATTCTCATTGTGAAGCTCCATGAGTTGTCCACATAATTTGAAGACTTTAGCTATGTCTTTATTTGTCATGATTGTTTTTGTTTAATGAGGATGGTAAATATGCGAAGATAATCTATCTTTTAATAATATACTTCATTAAGAAAAGGCTAATGGTGAAAAAATATGTCATTGGGTTCGGCCTCCTCGCAATGACGGAGGCTCTCCCAATGACGGAGGCTCTCCAAATAACTAGAAAACTAACAAAAACAAAAAAATCCTGAGGTGGGGAACCTCAGGATTTTACCAAACCAATTATTAACCTAAATTATGAAATTTTTACTCTTTTGCTTTTCTTTAATACATAAACGCAAAGCATATGCCTATCGTATATCTCCCCCTCCATATTAACAAATTTTAACAAAACTTCCTTCGCACTGAAAGCATGTTCTAAGTGCCATGTAAGTGAGGTGTAAGTGCTAAAAGATACTTAAACCCTACTTACATCCCACTGACAATATACGTACATACCGAACCAAAAAGAGGCCGCATCTAACTCGAAAGTTTTGATACGGCCTCTTTAACCTTTATCTAGTTTGTTTTAATACGCTTTATTTTCAGCTTTTACTTTTGGTTCTGGCTTTGGTCTTTCGTACTTATGAATAATCAACCTGATACCCGAGTTCTTCGTTAAAAATTTGATGGTCCAGTTCACAAAAGTCACCACCCTGTTCCTAAATCCAAAGATAGATACCAAATGCACGAACATCCAGGTCATCCAGGCCAAAAAGCCTTTCATATGCAGGCTTCCCATATCCACAACCGCACGATTTCTTCCTACCGTAGCCATGGATCCCTTATCAAAATACTTAAAACCCTTACTTTCCTGTTTATTGAGCGCATTCATGATATGCTCTGCCACATATTTACCCTGTTGTTGCGCCACAGGAGCAACCCCTGGCAATCCACGAGGATTCTCCTCCGTGATCATAGCAGAAACATCGCCAATCGCATACACATCTTCCAACCCTTCAACTCGGCATTGCTCATCAATACGGATACGGTTTCCACGTTCAATGATTTCCGGACTTAAGCCTTCTGGCATCTGTCCCATAACTCCCGCTCCCCAGATCACCGTCTTAGTAGGAATCTGTTCGCCGGAAGATAAGGTGACCGTATTGCCATCATAGCCTGTAACTACCGTATTCAAGGTCACTTTCACACCCAATTCATTCAAATAACGCTCCGCATCACGGGATGATTTTTCCGAAAGGGCGCCCAAAATCTTTCCTGTACCTTCTACCAGATAGACCTTCATCTCATAGGTAGAAAGTTCTGGGTAATCCTTTTTCAGCATATGCTGTTGGTATTCTGCAATCGCACCAGAAAGTTCAACCCCCGTTGGTCCGCCACCCACAACCACAAAATTCAAATAACGCTCTCTATCGGAGGTATTCTTCCGAAGGACAGCCTCTTCCAGATTCTGGATCATGTAGGAACGGATATTCAAGGCTTCCACAATACTCTTCATCGGAAGGGAGTATTTTTCCACTTCCTTGTTGCCAAAGAAATTGCTGGTAGCTCCTGTTGCGATCACCAGGTAATCGTAATCGTAGTCGCCTACCGATGTATGCACTATTTTTTCAGCGGTATTGATCTGTTGGACCTCTGCCAATCGAAAACGAAAGTTCTGTTGGTTCTTGAACATTTTCCGAAGTGGAAAAGAGATGGAATCCGATGCTAGGGTTCCGGTTGCCACTTGGTACATCAAAGGTTGAAAAGTATGGTAATTGTTTCTGTCGATCAATAATACTTCAACTTCCTTGTTCTTCAGTCGGCGGGCAACTTCCACCCCTCCGAAGCCAGCACCTATAACGACAACTCTTGGAAAGTTTCTCTCAGAACGATTTAGCAACATCATATGTTTCTTTAAAAGAATTTTAAAATAAGGTACAAATATCTGACATTTTATTGCATTATCTATTAAATAATTGCATTAATTTTAGATTATGCCCCCTTTTCTTAATTAAACAATCTCCTATCTTATTTGTTCTCAAGGACTTAATTCCAACTAACTAAGTGTAAAAAGTACACTTATAATTTTTATTGCAAACTGCCCCTGATCTTAATATGCAGACCTTCATTTTCCGGATGCAATCGAATCTGGCATGCCAATCGGCTTTGCGAATCCGCATCAGGAAGGGTGTCGAGCATGTCCAGTTCCTGATCTTCAGGTTCTGAAAGGTTTTCTGCGCCGGCCAATACTTCTACATGGCAGGTGGCGCAGAGTGCCATTCCTCCACAGGTCGCTAGGATATCGTATTCTGAAGCCTTCAGGATTTCCATCAGGCTCAGGTTGACGTCGGTAGGTACTTGCACCTCTTGGGTGCTGCCATCGCGGTCTTCTACTTTTATGGTGATGATATCTTCCATGTTCTAAAATGCGTTTACTCCATTTACGGTGGTGTATTTAAAACTCAACTTCTGATCCGGATACACATATCTGAAGGCGCTTTGTGCCATCAAGGCAGCTTCATGGTACCCACAAAGAATCAGTTTCAATTTTCCGGGATAGGTATTGATATCGCCTATCGCAAAGATGCGTTCAATATTGGTGGAATAATCGAAGGTGTTTACTTCGATCGCGTTCTTGTCGATCTGCAATCCCCAATCTGCAATAGGTCCCAGTTTCGGGCTAAGGCCATACAGTGGGATAAAATGATCGGTATCCAACTGGATGGCCTCCTTGTTCTTATTGATCAAGGAAATGCTTTCCATATGGCCATTTCCGTTCAGACTTTGCAGGTTATGGGAGAGTAGCAGGTTGATCTTTCCTTCCTGCGCCAAGTGGTATACTTTTTCCGCAGAATCTGGAGCCCCTCTAAAACTATCGCTCCGGTGTACCAAGGTGACTTCTTTGGCTACATCACTCAGGAAAATAGTCCAGTCCAAGGCCGAATCACCCCCTCCAGCGATCACAATACGTTGGTCACGGAATCTTTCCGGATCCCTAACCATGTAGTGTACCTGTTTTCCTTCATAGTTTTCCAGGTTCAGGATCTCCGGCTTACGGGGCTCAAAACAACCCAATCCACCAGCGATCACCACTACCTGACAGTGGATCTGTGTTCCTTCAGATCCCAGCACGATATAGCTTCCATCATCTTGTTTCTGAAGCGCATCAACGCGTTCCCCCAAACTGAAGGTAGGATGGAAGGGCTCGATCTGTTTCAACTGATTGTCGATCAGCTCCTGTGCGGTAATGCTCGGATATCCAGGGATATCGTAAATGGGTTTATGGGGGTAGATCTCGGAAAGTTGTCCGCCGATCTGAGGCAAGGCATCGATTAGATGGCAACGCATCTTTAATAATCCAGCTTCAAAGACAGCGAATAGACCAACGGGTCCAGCTCCGATAATGCATATATCTGTTGTTATCATAGCTATGTTGTTTCTAGATTTGAATAGATCTTGTTTAATATTCTGGTAAAATGTTGGAAGTCCTCGTCTGTTAGGTTCTCCCAGGCTTTCATACGGAATTCCTTCACGAGCGGAGCAAGTTTTTCGACTTGTTGATTGCCCGTTGAGGTCAATTGAATATGCAGGCTACGACGATCGTTGGGGTTTTCCACCCGCATGACCAATCCTTTTTTCAACAAGAGATCAATGATCCTGGTCATGGTCGGCTGATCCTTACCACATTCATCTGCAATCTCTTTATGGGTAAGGTCCTTCGCTTCGTAAAGCGTTTTGATGACCGTCCATTGATCTACCGTTAGATCAATGCCATGGCTGGAAAAGGAGGTCTGGGCATACTGTTTTACCCGCCTGGCTGTCCGATCCAGGATGAATGAATATTGATTGAATTTTTCCTTTAGCATAACAATTATTAGTATGACAAGTAAATGTACGGAATGTTTAAATAGGATTGTTATTTTTAGTTGGATATTAATGGGATTTTTGGAAATTTCAACGATGGAATGACAAATCAACCCCCTAAAGATTTTTAAGGGGTTGAGGGGTTATTTTTAATAAAAAACCCGCCAATTTATTTGGCGGGTTATATTTTCTATAATTAAATTAAAAACTTAATAGATCCACTTAAAGTTATACTCTTTTTCTGGAATCTTGATTCGATCTGCTAATCGTAACAAACGATCAGGTAATTTCATGAGGTAATCCCTTGCTTTTTCGCCTTTTTCGTTCAAACCGCCTACTTGATCAATCTTCCATTCCGCGATAAGTTCTTTAAGGATATCCACGTAATCCACCGCAGTATAAACTCCTAAGCGTTGTGCCGCATCGGAGAAATGCGCAAAGGCATCTCCTTGTGGCTCTCCTGATTCACGTAGAAAATGCGCTGGCATCACGATCTTCTTTTTCATCATGTCTTCAAAAGCCAACATCACCTCGCTAGGATCAACCACCAGGGCATGGGAAATAAAGGACATATAGGCCTTGGCATGTCTTGCCTCATCTGCTGCAATAACACCACACATTTTAGCTAATAATTTATCTCCTGATTTTTTGGATAAACCTGCAACCCTTCTATGGGAAACATTTGTTGCCAATTCCTGAAAGGAAGTATAGATAAAGTTGCGGTAAGGATCGGCCCCTGTACCGATATCAAAACCATCCTTGATCAGGTACTGTAAGGAGATTTCGAATTGACGCATGTCAATACGACCGGAAAGGTAAAGGTATTTGTTCAATAGATCACCGTGGCGATTCTCTTCCGCTGTCCAAGCACGAACCCATCTCATCCAGCCGCCTTGCTCGTTCTTGTCTACGTCCTCAACCATAGTCAACCAAGATTCATAGGTCGGAAGCGCCTCTTCAGTCACCGTATCGCCGATTAAGACTGCGACAAGGTCGTAAGGAAGTTCTTTCGCACTTTCCTGCAGATCGCGTACTTCCTCAAAAAAAGTATCACGTGAAGAGTCTGGAAGAAAGTCGGCAGGTTGCCACATGTCTTCCACAGGTTTCAGGTAATCCGCCATTTCATTCAACATGAATGGTTCCAGATACGTCATCACCTCTTTCCTAGAGCCTTCTGGTATGTTCAAAGGTTGTTCTTGCATAATTAAACAAAGGTAATTAAACTTAATTTAATATATATCTAAATTTTGTTAATTGGATTTTGTTTTAAAGATGTTCAAATATTTTATTACGTTCATTTAACGGAATGTCTGCTCGATTGTTTTTAATATATATTAACTTTGTAGAACTTTTATCAAAACTGGAAAAATTGAACAATTTAGATATACAGGCGATACGCGCAGACTTTCCGATATTGAAACGTGAGGTGAATGGAAAGCCTTTGGTATACCTCGATAATGGAGCAACCACTCAAAAACCCCAAGCTGTAATCGATGCCATCATGGCTTATTATACCGATATGAACAGTAATGTGCACCGTGGTGTGCACTATCTGAGCCAAATATCAACTGATGCCTTTGAGGTTACACGTCGTAAGGTTCAGGAGTTCATACATGCGGAGCATGATTATGAGGTCATCATTACCAAAGGAACTACGGATAGTATCAACCTGGTAGCGACCTGTTATGGGCAAGAATTTGTGCATGAAGGGGATGAGATCATTATTTCGGCGATGGAGCATCATTCGAACATTGTGCCTTGGCAGATGTTGTGTGAGACTAAGAAAGCGGTTTTGAAGGTTATCCCGATGAACGAGGCTGGTGAATTGGATATGGACGCTTATGCTGCTATGTTGAATGATAAAACTAAATTGGTTTCTGTAAACTATGTCTCCAATGCCTTAGGAACGATAAATCCGATCAGGGAAATTATCCGTTTGGCTCATGCTAAAAATGTACCGGTTCTGTTGGATGCTGCACAAGCTGTACAGCATCTGAAAATTGATGTTCAGGAATTGGATGTGGACTTCTTGGTCTTTTCTGGACATAAAATGTACGGACCGACCGGAGTAGGGGTGTTGTATGGTAAAGAAAAATGGTTGAACGCCATGCCGCCTTACCAAGGTGGTGGTGATATGATCAAGGACGTTAGTTTTGAGAAGACCACCTATAATGAATTGCCTTTTAAATTTGAGGCTGGAACGCCAAATATCGAAGCTGGAATTACCTTGAATGCAGCGATCGATTATATCAATTCCCTCGGATTGGACAATATCAAAGCATATGAAGATGATTTGTTGGCCTATGCAACGGAGCGTCTGCAGGAAGTGGAAGGGATTCGCTTTATCGGAACTGCCAAAGAGAAATCCTCGGTGATCTCCTTCGTGGTAGATGGCACCCATCCATATGATATTGGGGTGATCTTAGATAAATTGGGAATTGCTGTTCGGACAGGGCATCACTGTGCTCAACCGGTCATGGAGCAATATGGAATTCCTGGAACAGTTAGGGCAAGTTTGGCGGTGTATAATACAAAAGAAGAGATAGATGCATTGGTTGCTGGCGTGAAACGCGCAGTTGCCATGTTGGTTTAAGCCTTTTCAGGTGATAAACCTTAAGGTGATAGGCCGAAATTAAATATAGATAATGACAATAAACGAAATACAGGACGAATTAATCGAGGATTTTGCTTTCTATTCCGATTGGATGGAGAAATATGAATATATTATTCAGTTGGGTAAAGAGCTTCCTTTGATTGATGAAGCCAATAAACAGGAGCAATATATTATAAAAGGCTGCCAATCCAAGGTTTGGTTATTTCCAGAGATGAAGGATGGTAAACTGTGGTTTACGGCGGATAGCGATGCGGTGATCACCAAAGGTTTGGTGAGTTTGATGGTGAAAGTGCTTTCCGGTCATACGCCAAAGGAAATTGCGGATGCAGACCTTTATTTTATTGAACAGATCGGATTGAAGGAGCATTTGTCGCCTACCAGAGCGAATGGCTTGTTGGCTATGGTGAAACAGATGAAATTATATGCATTGGCCTTACAGGCTAAGGTTTCTTAATTTTTATGGGCCTACAGGCTAAGGTTTCTTAGCTGCTGGATTCTCCTTCTGAAATTCTTTAAAACTTTTTTCAATATATACCCGAAGTTCGTATTCAGACATTTCAATTAATGTGGAGTAGGGAGGACGGTATATATTCTGAAAAATCTGGAGCCTATCTCCAGTTAATCCAGTTATTTCTGTGATCAGTTTCTTCGAGAAGACAAAATCTGCATTTTGGATATCCCTTTCCAACTCTTCCAATTGCTCTTCTTTTGATTTTTTAGGTTCTTTTTCTTTTTTGAACATGGAAATTACAGAAAGGACGTTGATGCTGAATAATTGGGCGGTACTACCATTGGCGAGAAATCCTGGCCTTGGCCCACCAGAAAGATCAACGCGATCTCCAAATATCTGCCTTAATTTTGATTTCTTTTTTTGCTCAATAAAAATGGGTTTTACTTTTGGTTGATCACTTCCGACCACTTTTCGCTCGATTACAATTTCTTCAATTTCCGTCACAATTTCTTCTAATGCAATCTGGATATTAGACCTGTAAATCCCATTTTTGTAGATCAATCGCTGGGTTTTATAACCTTTTAAGGAAAAGGTTAGACTGTCGTCGCGACCGTAAACCTGGATGGAGAATTTGCCTTGAGTGTCAGTGACTGTTTTGTTCTCTGCACTTTCCACTTTTACGCCTGATAATGGTTTTTTACTAGCCAAATCCCGGATTTGACCGATGATTGTCTGCGCGGATATTGGAATTAGGATGCCAAAAAAGAAAATAAAGGATATAAAAAATCTCATTAGGTACTAATTAGATGACCTAAATTAGGGATTATTGGAGGAGAATAGTTTTTGATTAACTTATTTTAACAGAGGAGATTTACTTTTAATAAGAGGAGGTTTTCCCTTTAATAACGAGGAGACTTTGCCCGTCATTGCGAGGAGGTTTTCCCTTTGATTGCGAGGAGACTTTGCCCGTCATTGCGAGGAGGTACGAGGAAGCAATCTTCCCGCATGTCATGGTGAGCGGAGTCGAACCATCTGTTCGTATGTAATCGTATAGATCCTTCGAAGTTGCACAGGATGACAAAGGCTGAAAGATTGCTTCGTTCCTCGCAATGACGGCTAGCCTCGCAATGACGAAGAGTTCCCAATATCTTCCAGCCTTGCACTAATTTACTGTAGTTTTAATTAAATGTTAATTACTGATTTTCAGTCGTTAATCTAAAATCATTTCAATAAATTTGATAATAAATAATTTAGCAATGCCTGAAGTAATAATTAAATATAAAAAATTTAAAACTTTTAAAATGTTAGCATTTTTAAGTGAATACTTGGAATTCTCCATAACATCCTTAAAAAAGAAAAAATCTAAAAAGATATATCATATTAATGGTGTTGCAATTGAAAAAGGTGATTCAAGTATAGATATTAAAGAATTGCAGAAAATATTCTCACATCAAAATTACACAGCCAAAAATTTACGTATATCATCTTGGAATCGAAAATGATAATCTGTGATACGGATGTTCTAATTGAATTACTTGATAATAAGAGGAACCGTCACAATTTTACAAAGGAGATAATAAATGAGGTTGGGATTGAAAATGTTTTATTAACAGCAATAAGTAGAATGGAGTTAATAAAAGGAGCGATTCATAAAAATGATAGTATACAGATTGCCAAAAAAATAAAGAAATTTGATACCATTTTAATCAATCCTGAAATTACTTTAAGATCTATAGATTTGATAAATAGTTATCATTTGAGTCATGGTTTAAATATTCCTGATGCTTTAATTGCAGCTACTTCAATTGAAGTAGAAATTGAATTATTCACTTTTAATATTAGAGATTTTAAATTTATTAAGCACCTGAATTTATTTAAATACTAAACCACCTTTATCACCTCCGATTCAATCTTTCTTCCAAAAAATAGCTCTGCTTTCAGGTTAAAATCCACCGGATCATCCGTGGTATAAAACTTCAACTCCCCAGATTTACTGCATTTTTCATCCACTTCCGGATGCCTTTTCAAATAATCTACTAAACTTTCCGCTACCAACTCACCCTGGGAAATAATATTGATTCCCTTAGGTACGAACTGTTCAATAATAGGAAGCAACAATGGATAATGCGTACAGGCTAACAAAATAGTATCCATATCAGGCGACATAGCCAATAACTCCTTCAGATCCTCCTGGACAAAAAACTGAGAACCCTCACTATCCATCTCGTTATTTTCAACAATGGGAACCCATAACGGACAAGCATGCTGAAAAACCTCGATTTCCGGATGGAACTTATTGATCTCAATAACATAGGAACCGGAATTTACGGTGCCCTGGGTTGCCAAGATCCCTACTTTATTCGTGTTTGTAAATTGGTCAACCACTTCTGATGTAGGCCGGATAACACCCAGAACTTTCTTGCCCGGAGGTAGGTCATTCTGCTGAATGCTTCTTAAAGCCTTAGCAGATGCCGTATTACATGCCAATATCACCAGGTTACAGCCTTCATCGAACAGTTTGAACACACATTGTTTGGTGAATTCATAGACAGTTTCAAAAGATCGGGTACCATAAGGTACACGGGCATTATCTCCCAGATAGATATAATCATACTTAGGTAGGGCTTTATAGATTTCCTTAAATACAGTCAACCCACCGTATCCAGAATCAAATATGCCGATAGGACCTGCGTGATAATTTGTGTTCTCCATGTTGTATTGCTATGCAAAGATGACTTTTCTTAGCTTAATTACCATAAGGTAGCCAATCATTTTTAAAATTCCCTGTTAAAATATGAAGTAGATACTTTGTATATACCCTCATTTCCCTGTTTAAATGCTAAAGAGCATGATTTATATAATTCCTATAGCCAACCCTTCTATACCGTCTAAGACTGGTTCTTTTTTTGTGTGCCAATTAGCAAGAAATAAAAATTATGAAAAGATTAGATTTAAAAAGCGCCGTATTGGCATTGAGCATGTTGATGATTATTTCTTCCTGTAGTAAGAAAGAGGTGGAACCCGTGACTCCTGATCCAGGAAATCCGGAAGTTCCCATAGATCCACCGACAACACCAACACCCAAGCCCCTTACGTTTTTCTATGCGGGTTATAAATATAATGCAGATTTTAAGACTGCAGATCGGAACGCGATCTTGAGCATTAACGATTCCCTGATCAATCTTTCGCCAAATACACGGTCTGATGCCTTGGCGATTGCAGCAGTGAACACTAAGGAAGCCCATGTAACAGGCTACCAAATGGCTGCAGGAGGAAAAAAACGCGTTGCTTATTGGAAGAATAACAGGATTTCCTATTTAACTGCTGCCGGAAATTTTAATAGTGGGACTTCGATCAATGTAATTGGTTCAAAAGTATATGTTGGAGGAACGAAAGACCATTCAGGCTACTATGGGTTATTTCTGTGGACAAATGGCGTAGAATCCAGAAAGGCTTGTTGTCTTGCCTCATCCACTTTGACTTCCATTACGGAATCGAACGGTAAACCAGTATTGGCAGGTCGATTTAATAGTAATGCCCACATGTTCAAAGATGGTTATGCGATTGCGCTTGCTGGTCCAAATACCTATGCCGATTATGTCCATGCAATTGGTTCGGATATCTATGTGATCGGTAAAGAAAACTTTGCTAAGGACGGCGATGCGGCCATGGTTTGGAAAAACGATGTGCAGGTTTTTAAAATGCTATTGGGTGGTTCTGCTACGGATGTCATTGGTACGATGTCTGGTCAGGATTATTATTATGTAGCCAATTTTTACAACAACAATAAGGGTACTGCGGTAGTCTATAAAAACAGAACAAAACTCTATCAATTGAATCCTAACCAAAGTCTTGCCGCAACGGCGATTCAAGTTGTTGCTGGCAAAGTGTATGTGCTAGGGAATTATTTGAACGGTACGAAATCCACTGCTGTCCTATGGACAAACGGACAACCTAAGGTGCTTTTTGCAGAATCAAAAAAGATCTACCTGAATGATTTTGTGATAAGAAATTAGTGAAAATAATTAACGGGGCTACTTTGCATCGGTTTTCAAGCAAAGTAGCCCCGTTAAATTAAATTATAGCTCAGCTTTAGCTGAAAAAACTTAACTCAACAATTGAGGTTTCTCCTTGTATAATTTCCATAGCAACTCACCAAACAGCGTATTTGTCCACGCAAACCAATGTCTGGTAAATTTCTTAGGGTCATCTTTATGGAAGGACTCATGCATAAATCCAGTTCCACCATGTGTTTTCTTTAAGGTCTGAACACAGGTTCGGATCTCTTCATCATTCGAAGAAGTGAAAGCACGCATGATAATGGACATCGGCCAGATCATATCACGACCAATATGCGGTCCGCCGATTCCTTCTGCAAATTTCCCCTTAAAGAAGAACGGGTTTTTGTCCGATAGTATATACGCTCTTGTGCGTTGGTAAACCTCATCATTCTTATCCACTGCCCCCAAATAAGGTAAAGCCAATAAACTAGGGACATTCGCGTCATCCATCATCAGGTAACTTCCGAAGCCATCCACCTCAAATGCATATACACGCCCATGCGTAGGATGGTCGATGATACCATATTTCTTCACGGCAGCATCCACTTCATTGGCCAAAGCTTCCATTTTGGCCGCCAAATCGGTATTGTTCTTTACTTTCCTTAAAATCTCTGCCGATTGCCTCAAACTGGTAACCGCAAAAAGATTTGAAGGGATCAGGAATGGGAAAATACTGCAGTCATCTGAAGGACGGAAACTGGAAACGATCAGACCAACGGGATTGACCGGATAGCCATATCCATCTACCTGAAGGGTATCTGAACCACGGGAAGTCGTCCGTTCAAAACGATAGGGGCCAAGATTCTCCTTCCGTTGCTGTTCGATAAAAGTCTGCAAGGTTTTTTCCTGTGCTTGCACCCATACTTCATCAAATGGGGTATTATCATTGGTTTCCTTCCAATAATGATAGGCCAATCTAATAGGGTAGCAGAGCGAATCTATTTCCCATTTACGTTCATGCAGACCGGGTTTCATGTCGGTATGATCCTTGAACCATTCTCCTTTTTTGGTCGGATCATTATAGAAAGCATTGGCGTAAGGGTCTATATTGATACATTCCGATTGCTTATTGATCAATCCCAGGATCAGATCCTTCAATTTCGGATCCTTTTTCATGAATTGAAGATAAGGCCAAACCTGCGCACTACTATCGCGCAACCACATGGCATCGATGTCTCCGGTGATTACATAAGTTCTCTTGCGGTTGTCCTTGGTTTCATCATAGATGGTGGTATCCAAGGTATTCGGCAAACAGTTGTTGAACATCCAGCCCAATTCCTTATCGGCTACATTCTTCTGGAATTCCTTGATCATATCTTCGATCGGCTTACTTCGGAAATGACGGTCTTTTTCCGCCACCCGCACCACCGGAAAATCGGCTGGAGGCATGGCAAAGCTGAATTTACTAGCCAGCATACCGGCGCCTAACGCGGCCGAATTTTGTAGAAAAGTTCTTCGCTTCATATTTAGTTTATAGGGGTTTCACGATGATTTATTACCGCAATATACAAATTGTACTGTAAAATAAGAAGTTTGAATTAACGTTTTAGCTACTTATTGAACTTAAAATAGGGGAAGCTTAATTATTAAAAGTAACTTGCGGGATATTTAGGAATAGAATTTGATAGAATAGCGCAAATAAACGGAAATTTATTTATGAAACAGTCATTAACCTATGTGTTTGCTGGATTGTTGGGCATGGCCTATTTCAATACCTCGCAGGCACAAGTAAAAAATCAACCATACTCGTACCAACATTACCAAAAATACGACGAAGAGTTATATTCCGTAGATACCCGATACCATACGTCTTCCAAGCCTTATTTGTTCAAAGGCCGATTATTGGAGAAAATGGATTCCATTCAATCCCTGCATCCTGTCAATTCGGATAATTGGTTCATGCGTAAGGTCTTTAATGAACATTTGATAGAGGTGGAAAAAGATGACCATACTTTTTACCTGGATGTTCTACCGGATTTTATGATCGGTAAGGAATTGATCAACGCCGATAAAAGAACAACCTGGTTGAATACCCGCGGTATACAAGCTGGAGTAAATATTAAAGATAAATTTACCTTTTATGGTAATTTCTTTGAAAACCAAGCCGTATTCCCGCATTATATCGATGAGTATGTGCAGAAATCCATGGTCGTACCTGGCCAAGCAGCTTCAAAGAACCACCTCGGCAAGGAAAAGGATTGGATGTATGCAACAGCCAACCTGACCTATGATTTCAGTGATTACCTGCAGGCGACATTGGCCTATGATAAGAACTTCATCGGTGATGGTTACCGTTCCGTGTTATTATCCGACTTTTCCTCCAATTATGCTCATCTGAAATTAACCGGTAAAGTAGGAAATGTCCAATATACCTCCATTTGGGCGTATATGAACGACCCTCGCAACCCAAGGATTGATTCCATGAACTCTGGAAACCGTTATGGTGATGGCATCAAATGGGGAGCATTTCAATATTTAGATTATAACGTGACCAACCGTTTATCCATTGGTTTTTTCCAATCGGTGGTTTGGGCGAATAAAACACAGGCTGGAAAAAGAGGTTTTGATTTTAATTACCTGAATCCGGTCATGTTCATTAGAGCCGTAGAAAACTCCAACCGATCCTCACCAGATAAAATGTTCCTAGGGCTGAATGCCAAATACAAGGTGCTTAATAATGCAACCGTATATGGACAGTTTTTATTGGGTGAATTCACCGCTAAGGAATTCTTTGCCAATAATGGCTATGTACATAATAAATGGGGTGCTCAGTTAGGAGCTAAAGCCTTCAACATCTTTGGCGTACAGAACCTGAATATCTTGGGTGAATACAATATGGTTCGTCCTTATACTTACCAGCACTTTGTGTCCATCTCCAATTATTCCAACAGGGGAGAGCCATTGGCACACCCTCGGGGTGCTAACTTCCGTGAGCTCCTTGGTTTAGTGAACTACTCTTGGAACCGTTTCGATTTCTCTGCCCAAGGCTTATATAGCCGTTACGGTACAGACCCAGCAGACGGTATGGGTGGTTTTGTAAATTATGGTGGAGATATCTTCCAGAGCTATCAAACCGCACCAAATACCTATGGCAACAAAATCGGTCAAGGTATACAGAACGATCTGTTCTATGCGGATATGAAAGTTGCCTATGTATTGAACCCGAAATATAATCTTCGTTTTGAAGTGGGCTATACCCAACGATACAATAGAATCGAAGGCGCAGCAACACAGAAATCAGGCGTGATCAATGTAGGTCTACGATCTAGTTTCCGTAACTTCTATGGAGATATGTAGGGATTATAGTATCTTTAGCGCTTAACATTATCTTTAGAGCATATCTTCAATTCATGAAAAAAATATTAATCCTCAATGGTCCAAACCTAAACTTGTTAGGTGTCCGTGAAAAAGGTATTTATGGCGATCAATCTTTTGAATCCTATCTGGAGGAATTAAAAGCGAAGTTTCCAGGTTTGGAGCTGAGCTATTTTCAGAGTAATTCCGAAGGTGCGATCATCGATAAATTACACGAAATCGGATTTAATTTTGATGGGGTGGTGTTGAATGCAGGAGCTTATACGCATACTTCTGTAGCAATAGCCGATGCCATTGCAGCCATCACTACGCCGGTCATTGAGGTGCATATTTCCAATGTACATCAACGCGAAACATTCCGCCATCATTCTTATCTTTCCAAGAACTGTAAAGGTATAATCGTTGGTTTCGGATTGGATGGATACCGATTGGCCTTAGCAAGTTTCTAGGCCAATTCTGTATTTGTTTTCACAAACCTTCTTACAAACAGGTGCAATACTAGGGAAGCCACGGCCCCAAATGCCATCACCGATAGCATAGGCCAGGCTGTACTGTTATGCAATAGGCTCACCACCGCCGAAGCCAATGCGCCAATAGCCATTTGAATACATCCCAATAGTGCCGATGCACTGCCTGCTAAACCTTTGAATGGGGATAACGCGATGGCAGAGGTATTCGGAAAGATAAATCCATACCCGAACAGAAACAAAAAGATCAGGATCAACAGGGTCGGAAAGGTCAGCAGATTCAAGCTTAAGGCGATGACCATACAGATGCCGATACATGCCTGCCAGATATTAGCAATCAAAGAAATCCTCGCAGAGCTGTGTTTTTTCAATAACCAGCGGTTGATCTGGGTGGCAATGATCATGGCCGAAGCAATGAACGCAAAGGCCAATCCATATTGACTTTTGCTCAGTCCGAACAAGGTTTGCATGATGAAGGAAGAGCCTGCCAAATAAGCGTATGTTCCTGCGGAGGATATGGATCCGATCAAACAATAGGAGATAAAGGTATTATTGGAAAGGACCTGCCAAAAGTTGGAAAGGATGGATTTTGGTTTGAGGGACAGCTCTTTGTTCCCGGCATAACTTTCCGGTAAAAGGAACTTGGTACCCAATAAGATCACTGCCGCCAAAATGGTCAGGAATATAAAGATATAATGCCAATCCAAGTGTTGAAGCATAAAAGCACCTATGCTGGGTGCTAGGATAGGCGATACCCCGATCACCAACATTAATAAACTGAATACCCGTGCTGCTTCTCTGCTGGAATAATAGTCCGCAACCATCGCTCTGGCACCAACCATCCCCCCGCAAGAACCCAATGCCTGCAGAAAACGTAATAAGATCAAGTGATTGATGTCTCGGGTAAAGGCACATAGAATGGATGCGACTACATAAATACCTAAACCCACCAATAAAGGCTTCTTCCGACCGTACTTATCCAATAAAGGACCATATATCATCTGTCCGAAGGCAATCCCGATGAAAAAGGAGGTCAGGGATAATTGTACATTTTCTACATTGGTATTAAAATCTTGCGCAATGATATCGAATGCCGGCAGGTAAAGATCGATGGAAAAAGGACCTATTGCAGATAGAAGCCCTAGAATCAATAATGTTGTTTTTCTGTTTTTCAAGGTGTAATGAGCTAAAAAAGCCCTGCCTAATGGCAGGGCGAAGATTATCTTTTATTCTGAACTTTTTGCGGTTCTTTTGGTGTTCTCAATAAAAAGTAGAACCCTAGTAGGATGAATGGAATACTTAACCATTGTCCCATGTTCAAGGCCATGCCTGCTTCAAAATCCACTTGGTCCAGTTTCACAAATTCAATCACAAAACGGGCGGTGAACAATAGAATCAACATCAGACCGAATAGTTTACCAGGTTTTGGATGTATGTTTTTCTTATAGATGCCCCATAGGATCAAGAAACTGATCACGTAAGCAAGTGCTTCGTATAATTGCGCCGGATGACGTGGAATATTATCCTCATGGCCAAAAACAACTGCCCAAGGAAGGTCGGTTGGATTTCCGATCATTTCCGAATTGAAGAAGTTCCCCAAACGGATAAACGCACAGGCAACCGGGATAACCAAGGAAAGGCGGTCGGCCACCCACATGAAATTCGTTTTACTTTTCCGGGCGAATAACCACATGGCGGTCAAAATCCCTACGGCACCACCATGACTTGCCAAACCCGTAAAACCGGTCAATTGCCAAGAGCCGTTCACTTTCTGCATGGGAATGAAGATCTCAATGAAATGATCCTTAAAATATGCCCAATCGTAAAAGAAACAGTGTCCTAAACGAGCACCAACCAAAGTACCTATAAAAATATAGATGGTCAATTGATCTAACAGGTCCTGGGATTTTCCTTCACGTTTGAAAACATTCAGCATCAAGAAGTAGGATGCCACAAAAGCCAACAACCAACAAAGCGAGTAATAACGTACGCCAAAGCTTCCTATGCTAAATATTTCGGGTTTAGGCTCCCAATGGATAAAACTTAACAGGTCAATCATGTTGAATAATAATATGCGGTAAAGATAAGGTTTCGGATTTATTTTTGCGAAAATTAAGGAAATACTTATTTTGTGCAGCATAAACGAATACAAATGGCAAAAAAGAAAGTATTAGAGGAAGAAAGACCAAGTGTGGTAACCGCCGAATCACTTCAGTTTTTTGAAAAATATATCAATAATCCTTCCCCAACAGGTTTCGAATGGGCTGGACAACGTATGTGGTTAGATTACCTAAAACCTTATGTGGATGAAACCTACATCGATAATTACGGTACTGCAGTGGGGATCATCAATCCGAAGGCAACTTATAAAGTGGTCATCGAGGCGCATGCGGATGAGATTTCCTGGTTTGTCAATTACATCTCCAAGGATGGGTTGATCTATGTGATCCGAAATGGTGGTTCTGACCATCAGATCGCTCCATCCAAAAGAGTGAACATCCATACCGATAAGGGCATTGTAAAAGCAGTCTTTGGCTGGCCGGCTATCCATACCCGTTCGGGTGAAAAAGAAGAATCTCCATCGTTGAAGAACATCTTCCTGGATTGCGGATGTACTTCCAAGGAAGAGGTGGAAGAATTGGGTATTCATGTGGGTTGTGTGATTACCTATGAAGATGAATTCATGGTATTGAACGATCGTTATTATGTTGGTCGCGCGATGGATAACCGTGCAGGCGGTTTTATGATTGCGGAGGTAGCTCGTTTATTGAAGGAGAACAAGAAGAAATTGCCTTTCGGATTGTACATAGTAAATTCTGTTCAGGAAGAGATCGGACTTCGTGGTGCGGAAATGATCTCCCAATACATCAAGCCGAATGTGGCGATCGTAACGGATGTTACGCATGATACCAATACCCCAATGATCAATAAGATTACACAAGGCGATCTTGCCTGTGGGAAAGGACCGGTGGTTTCCTATGCGCCGGCAGTGCAGATCAACCTGAACAGGCAACTGATCGAGGTGGCTCAGCAAAATAATATCCCCATCCAGCGCCAAGCTTCCTCCAGATGGACAGGAACGGATACCGATGCCTTTGCCTATTCCAATGGCGGGGTTCCTTCTGCGCTGATTTCCTTACCTTTGCGCTATATGCATACCACGGTGGAGATGATCCATAAGGAAGACGTAGACAATGTCATCCGATTGATTTATGAAATGGTACTTTCCATTAAAAAGGATCAGGATTTTAGAACATTCAGCAAATAATTATTAACGATTTATAAACATGGATAACAACAATCAGAACTTACCCGAAAACCCAGAGATCAGTATTGAACTAACCGAGGAGATGGCAGAAGGGGTATATTCAAATTTGGCGATCATTACGCATTCGAATACAGAGTTTGTATTGGATTTTATACGTTTGATGCCTGGAGTTCCTAAGGCTAAGGTAAAATCGCGGGTGATTTTGACACCAGAGCATGCCAAACAATTATTGAATGCATTGCAGGAAAATATACAACGTTTCGAAGGGCAGAATGGACCGATCAATTCCAAGGATTTTCCATTCCCATTGAACTTTGGAGGACCTAAAGGCGAAGCATAAGCAGCCTTCTTGGTTCGCCCTGAAAGTATGGTGAAAGTATACCTAAAGTATGTTTTTCGTATGTTAGGTATACTAAATCATGCTTTAAGTATGCTAAGGCCTTGATTTTACCCCGAAAACATAGGTTTAGCATACATTTCGATCAATATTCTGAAAAGCAGAATTATTAGCTGTTGTTTGGTTTTTTGGAATAGGATTTGTTTTAGAATAGTATTGCCGTTTTCAGGCATTGAAAGCAAATAATATATGGATATTAAAGTAAGGAACCTTAGTAAGAAAGATTACAAGGATTTAAAAAACTCTATGACCGAGGCATACCAAGGGTTAGGGGATGTGTGGACAAAAGAGAATATTGTTGATCTGGTGGATATTTTTCCGGATGGACAGATTGCGGTGGAAGTGGATGGAAAAGTGGTGGCCTGTGCCTTATCCATTCTTTTGGATTCGCAAAAAACCAATATATACGATAAATACTACGCGATAATCGATGATGGTACCTTTGAGAAACACGATAATGAAGGGGATACCCTTTACGGGATCGAGGTATTTGTGCATCCGGATTTCCGTTCGTTACGTTTAGGCCGTCGATTGTACGATGCGCGTAAGGAATTATGTGAGGCGATGAACCTTCAACGGATCATTGCAGGTGGTCGTATCCCGAATTACCATAACTATGCGGATAGCATGACCCCGCGTACCTATATCGAAAAGGTAAAACGCAAAGAAATCTATGATCCGACCTTGACCTTCCAGTTGTCGAATGATTTCCACGTGAAGAAGATTTTGAAGAATTATCTTCCGGAGGATTCGGAATCCATGGAGGTGGCTACCTTATTGGAATGGAATAACATTTACTATGAACCTTTGTCCAAATCGTTTTCGGCCTCTAAGCAGACGATACGTTTAGGATTGGTGCAGTGGCAGATGCGTTCTTTTAAGGATCTTCAGGAATTTTATGATCAGGTAGAGTTTTTCGTGGATACGGTGAGTGATTATAACACGGATTTCATCATGTTTCCGGAGTTTTTCAATACGCCGTTGATGAGTCCTTACAATGAGCTTCCGGAGCGTTTGGCGATGGAGAAGTTGGCAGAACATACCAAGGAGATCATTGAGCGGATCCAGCAGTTTGCGGTTTCGTATAATGTGAACATCATTGCGGGATCCATGCCGATCATGGAGCGCGGAAAGTTGTATAATATTTCTTACCTGTGCCATAGGAACGGTAGTTTGGATTCGTACAAGAAGATCCATATTACACCGAATGAGTTTAAGTATTATGGCTTGGTAGGTGGAAGTGAAGTAAAGGTGTTTGATACGGATTGTGGTAAGGTGGGTTTATTGATCTGTTATGATGTGGAATTTCCGGAGGTGAGCAGGATCTTGGCGGATCAAGGGATGCAGATTTTGTTTGTGCCTTATATGACAGATACGCAGAATGGATATATTCGGGTGAGGTCTTGTGCGCAGGCTAGGGCGATTGAGAATGAGTGTTATGTGGCGATAGCGGGATCTGTGGGGAATTTGCCACGGGTAAATAATATGGATATTCAATATTCGCAATCGGCTGTTTTTACGCCTTCTGATTTTGCGTTTCCGAATAATGCGATCAAGGCGGAAGCAACACCGAATACGGAGATGGTGTTGATTGCGGATGTGGATTTATCAGCGCTGAAGGATTTGCATGAGTATGGGACGGTGAAGATCTTGCAGGATAGAAGGAAGGATTTGTATTCAGTTAATTTGTTGAAGTAGGCTGGGGTAATTTTTTAAGGCTTAGCGTCATTGCGAGGAGGTTTTTGCGTCATTGCGAGGAACCACGTCATTGCGAGGAGGTTTTTGCGTCATTGCGAGGAACCACGTCATTGCGAGGAGGTACGACGAAGCAATCTTTGGCCTTTGTCACGTTGCGCACCCTTTGTCATCCTGAATGCCCTTTGTCATCCTGAATGCCCTTTGTCATCCTGAGCATCGTCGAAGGATCTGTACGGTTACTAACGAACAGATGCTTCGACTACGCTCAGCATGACATGATGGAAGATTGCTTCGTTCCTCGCAATGACGAGGGTCCCTTCATTCAATTCCCCTCCATTCAATTCCCATCACTTCAATTCTCTTATCCAAATATTTCTAAAGGAAACCAAATCCCCATGATCCTGTAAAGCAATTGGCCCCCTTCCATGGGCTACCATTTTTGGCATTCCAATATACTCCGTTGTTCCCTGCAGCTCCGTATTATTCTGCACCAAAACCCCATTATGCAAAACAGTAACCATCCCCCGCTTAATCAATCTCCCATTTTCATTAAACCTTGGCGCCGAATAAATAATATCATAACTATGCCAACCATTTTCCGGTTTCCTGACTTCCACCAATGGCGCACTCTGCTTATATAAACTTCCAGCCTGCCCATTCACATAGGTCTTATTATCATCATTATCCAATACCTGCACCTCATACTTCCCCTGCAGGAATACCCCAGAATTACCCCGTCCCTGGCCTTCACCCTTTATCACCTCCGGACTCCGCCATTCCAAATGCAATTGAAAATCCTCAAAATCCCTTTTGGTCCTAATCCCTCCGGTCTGCGGTTTTACCGTCAGCATCCCATTCGATATAGTCCAAGCCGCAGGCGATTTCCCATCTTTCTCACTTACCCATTCCCCCAAATCCTTCCCATCAAATAAAATTATCGCATCACTGGGCGCTTTATTGGCAAATGTTTTTACAACAGGAGGTACAGGGCTATAAAACTCCGTATCCTGTGGTTGGAATTTTGTTTGGGCCTGGCAGATCCCTGCCATTCCTAACATCGAAATGATTAACGTTTGTTTGAGCATAGGTTTTAGATTTATTTGTGTTAATATAAGAATATTGATTAATTTTAAGCTATCCATCATTAAAACTTTACAGAAATGGCCCAAATCATCCAGCAAGTTTCCCTAGAAGACGTTCGATTTTATTCTCCCATTGGATTTTACGAAGAAGAACAGATTTTAGGAAATGAGTTCTTTGTTACCGTCTCTGTAAGTTTCCCTTTTAAAAACCCCGACTCGGAAGTCCTCGAGAACACCATCAATTACGAGGAAATCTATCGGATATTGGTAGAAGTGATGAGTCCACGCCGTAAACTTTTGGAATCCGCAGCGGAAGATATCCTTAATAAATTGGTAGAAACCTATTCTTCTGTACAAAAGATAGATGTTCGGATCCGTAAGTCCAATCCTCCTTTCGGTGGTGATCTAGCGAATTCCGTTGTTTCCCTGCATTACAGCAAAGATTAGTTGATTCTCCTGCAATACTGCAAAGGATAACACCCTTATCCCTACGGCTTAATCTCCCTTAAAATGTCATTTTGTCTTTTATTGCAAAACAATATCTGTCAATTTGTCCTTTAAATAATGAAAATAACACTTGGTACGTTCATTGAACAAGAGCTAGTGTATTTGAATTAAAAAAAATAAAAACATTACATTATTAATAAGGAGGAATTAAAACATGGCATTAATTAAATTACCTGGAAAATCGTACAATACAGACGCTGTAAACCCATTCGTTAACAACGTATTCGACAACCTATTCAATGATTCATTCATCAGTGATCGTTTGGTTACCCGCGTTCCTGCGGTAAACATCACCGAATCACCAGAGGCATTCCAAATTGAATTGGCGGCTCCTGGATTGAAAAAAGAAGATTTTAAAATCAACGTAGATAAGAATATCATCAGTATTTCCGTTGAGAAGAAAGAGGAGAAAGTAGAAGATGGAAAAACCTATAGCAAAAAAGAATTTAGCTATACTTCATTCTCCCGTTCATTTACCTTACCAGAGGTAGTGGATTATGCGAATATCGATGCGTCTTACGAAGATGGCGTATTGGCAATCAAAATTGGTAAAAAAGAAGAAGCAATTGTTGTTAAAAGACTTATAGAGGTGAAGTAAGATTAGTTGTGGTTAGTTGATGAAGGGTAGCTTAGGCTACCCTTTTTTGTTACAATTAAATTCCCTCCAAACTCGGTAATCAAACCGCTTTTTACCCCTATAATCAGTCATTTTTTTTCAGTTTTTAATTTTTTTTAAAAAAAATGACTGATTCTTCTTAAAAACTTAACGGTGTTAAGTAGTTTTGTTCTGTATTCACTAACTCCATGAAAAAACAGAAACAAAAAGAAGATTTAAAGGTATTGATCCTTGAAGCAGCAAAAAAATTGTTTGTGCAACAAGGATATGAATCAACCTCCATCCGTAAGATCGCCCAAGAGATTGGTTTCAGTCCGACCACGATCTACCTCTATTATAAAGATAAAAATGATTTGATCTATGCACTGCATCAGGTGGGTTTCACCATGATGCGTGACCGTTTTATGCCCTTGGGAGTCGTGGAAGATCCATTTGAACGGTTAAAGGCCGTTGGTAAGAATTATATTGAATTTGCCTTGGACCATCCTGAATATTACGAAGTTATGTTTATGATGAAAGAGCCCATGGATTTCCTGGACCAGCAATGTGGTAGTGAACAATGGCAGGAGGGAGAACGCGTGCTGGAATTTCTGAAAATGACCGTTGCCCAATGCCAACAGCAGGGCTATTTTAAAGGGATGACTGTAGAGGCAGTCACTATGCAGGCCTGGGCGGCGGTCCACGGACTGGTTACCCTACATGTTACCCAACATCTGGAAAAGATCATTGATGTGGTGGGATTTCAAGAAGGCGTAAAGGACATGATGTATGCCTCCTTTGAGGCTTTTGTTCAAATGATGGGAAGCACGAAATAAAAAATTTGATCACTTACTTAACACTGTTAATAATGAAAACATGTTTTAAATGCTTAATTCTTTGCCTCTTTTTAGTGGGGATTTCGGGCAGTAGTAAAGCCCAGAATCCTATATTGGATAGGTATGTGAAATTGGGATTGGATAGTAACCTCACGTTGGTTTCCAAGAACCTATCCCTGAAAAGGGCCATGAATGGTTTGGAGGCTGCCCGGACGATGTATTTACCCGACATCTCTTTCGAATTAACCTATACACATGCAGATGGTGGTCGTTCCATTGACCTTCCGGTTGGGGATATGCTGAACCCGGTGTATACCACACTGAACCAGTTGACACAGAGCCAGGCTTTCCCGCAGATCGAAAACCAACAGATTAATTTCTTGCCCCAACATTATTACGATGCCAAGGTGAGGACTTCCGTGCCGATCATCAATACGGATATCAAACATAACCGACAAATACGGGAAACGATGGTGAAGATGAACAAGCAGGAGCTTGAACAATATAAAAGGGAATTGGTGAAGGATATAAAAATAGCTTATTTCAATTACCTCAGCGCCCTAGAAGCGAAAGCTATTTATGAGAATGCGGCAAGCTTGGCTAAAGAGGGAAGAAGGGTAAACCAGAAATTATTGGATGCGGGGAAAGGACTTCCGGCCTATGTGGTTCGAGCTGATGCGGAGATTGCCCAACAGGAGGCAAAGATCGCTGAAGCGGAGCAGCAGGTTAAAAATGCGCAATACTATTTCAATGCCTTATTGAATCGAGATGCCGAAGCGCCAATAACAGAAAGTGAAGGGAAATCGGAGGCGGTTCAGACTATGGGTCAGCCCCTTCAAGTGGATATTTCTGCCCGGGAGGAATTAAAGTCCCTACAGGATAATATCCAGATCCAGGAGACCATGTTGGATATGAATAAGCAGGTGTACATCCCGAAATTGAATGCTTTTCTTGATCTGGGTTCCCAGGCCGAAGGAATGAAAGTAAGTAGTCAATCGCAATATTATATGGTCGGTGCACAGTTGAGCTTTCCGATTTTTGCCGGAAACCGGAATAAACTGAAGATCCAGGAAAGCCAGATCGCTGTTGCCGAAGCCCAGAACCAATTGGTACAAGCGAAACAGCAATTGGAATTAGTGGCGAGGATGTCGAAGAATGAAATGCTGGCCATGCAAAAGAATTATGAGAGCTCCAAGGTACAGCTGGAAGCTGCCGCCACCTATCAACGATTGATCCTTCGGGGATTTCAGGAAGGGGTAAATACCTATATCGAGACCATCGATGCCCGCTCGCAGTACACCAATGCCCAATTGGCAAATAACATTGCCGCTTTTAAGCTCTTATCGGCTCTGGCAAAATTTGAACGTGAAAATGCTTCTTACCCTTTAAACTAAACGATATGAAAACCTTATATACAGCTCTTATAGCAAGTGCAAGTTTAATCTTTTTTGTGGGATGTGGACCTTCGGAGCGGAAATCTGCATTACCTGTACAGGATACCATTCCCGTTAAATTAATCAGTTTACAAGCCTCCGGTGGGGTCAATGAAATTGAAGCAACGGGCGTTTTCAGCACCGATGATGAGACCATTCTGGGTTTTAAGAATGGCGGGGTGATCTCCCGAATTCTGGTGAAAGAAGGAGATCCGGTCCGGAAAGGGCAGTTATTGGCCTCCGTTCATAGCTCGGAGGTGGATGCACGTGCAGGTCAGGTCAACCTGTCGGTCGAGAAGGCACGGCGGGATTATGAACGCGCCAGCAAATTATACCGTGATAGTGTCGCTACGTTGGAGCAATTACAGAACGCCAAAACAGCTTTGGATGTAGCCTTGCAGGATGTGAAATCGGTGGGTTTCAATCAACAATATTCCAATATCTATTCACCCGTTTCGGGCTATGTACTGGCAAAGCTGGCGAATGATGGGCAGGTTGTAGGTCCTGGAACACCGGTATTACAGGTCAATGGCGCTAGCAATGCCAATTGGAAACTGAAGGTAGGTGTAGGAGATCAACAATGGGCGCAGATCAAGATCGGGGATCAGGCAAAGATCAGTACCGATGCGATGCCCAATGATACCTTGGCGGCGGTGGTTTCCAAGAAATCCGAAGGATTGGATTCGCAATCCGGTACTTTCACCATCTTCTTGGAGCTGCGGGAAAAGCCTGCCTATAAATTGGCATCAGGGATATTTGGCCGTTCGGTTATTCAATCGGTTCAGCCTTCCAAAGAACCTTATTGGAGGATTCCATACAGCGCCCTACTGGATGCCGATGGGCAGGACGGCTATGTGTTTGTCACCTTTGATGGCAAAAAAGCAAAAAAGCAGCCAGTGAAGATCGCCAGAATGGAAAAGGATGAAGTGCTGATCAGTTCTGGACTTGAGGGAGCTCAAGGATTGATCGTTGCTGGGAGTGCTTATCTCCAGGACGGATCACCTATCCAAATTCGTAAATAATCAAAAGCAAAGATCATGAGTTTAATAAAATATCCGATTCGGAATTATCAATTCACCCTGATCATGGTTCTGATGATTATGGTGGTTGCGGTGAGTTCGATCCTGACCATGCCCCGGGCAGAGGACCCGGACATGAAAGCGGTTAGTTTTCCCATAATTGTTATCCATCCGGGAACCAATCCAAAGGATATGGAGCAATTGATTGTAAAACCTTTGGAAACGCGGTTCTATTCCTTGGACAATGTTAAGAATATCAAAACTTCGATTAGCAATTCTGTAGCTTCCTTTTTTGTGGAGTTTGAGTACGGGGAGGGCTATGATGAAAAGTACCAGGAATTGGTGCGGGAGTTGAATGCCGCTCGTCCAAGTCTGCCGGACAATATTTACAGTATGGAGGTGATGAAGATTGATCCTACGAATGTAAGTGTGGTGCAGATGGCCTTGATCTCCGAGAGTGCTTCCCTCAGCAAAATGAAGGAATTATCCGACAAGCTGAAGCAGGAACTCGAGAAGGTAAAAGCCTTAAAAAATGTGGAAGTTTCCGGATTAGCCGATCAACAGGTTCGAATCGATATCGATCAGGCTAAATTAGCGGAATTAAAGATCCCCTTGAACCGCGTGATTCAGGCGGTGCAGACGGAGAACCAGAATATTCCTGCCGGAAGTATAAAGGCCGGTACGCAAACCTATAGCGTAAAAACATCGGGAAATTACCAGGCTATAGAAGATATTTCCAATACGATCATTTCCAGTAATGGTGGCAAGAATATCATGCTGCGGGAAGTGGCAAATGTATATCCGACCTTCGCGAGTGCAAGCCATAAGACCCGTTTGAATGGGTTCCATTGTTTATTGATCAATGCGGCCCAAAAAGAAGGGATGAACATTTCCGACACCCAAAAGGAATATTTGGCTGTCCTGGCAAAATTCAAGGAGAGCCTACCGAAGGATGTGGATCTGCAACTGAATTTTGATCAGGCCGAGAATGTGAACAAACGGCTGAGCGGCTTGGGGATTGATTTTGCCATTGCCATTACCTTGGTATTGATCACCTTGCTTCCTTTAGGGATTAGGGCATCAGCAGTGGTTATGATTGCTATCCCGCTTTCTTTGGGGCTAGGGGTAATTGCCATGAATTCCTTTGGTTATTCCCTTAATCAATTGAGTATCGTAGGTTTTGTGGTAGCCTTGGGTCTGGTGGTGGATGATAGTATTGTGGTGGTGGAAAATATTGAACGATGGATGCGGGAAGGATATAGCCGATTTGAAGCCTCCATCAAAGGAACAGAACAGATTGCTTTGGCAGTTGTTGGCTGTACGGTGACCTTGGTGATTGCATTTATGCCATTGGTGTTCATGCCGGAAATGGCGGGGGAATTTATTCGGAGTATGCCTATTGCCGTGATTTCATCGGTGGTGGGTTCCATGTTGATCGCGTTATTGGTGGTGCCTTTCTTGGCGAGTAAACTTTTGAAACCGCATGAACATGAAGGAGGAAATGCTATCCTAAGGGGGATGCAGAACATTATCCATAAAAGCTATGGGGTTTTCCTAGACAAAGCCTTGAAGCATCCGGGACGCACAACCTTGATTGCTTTGGCGATTTTCCTGGGATCTTTGGCGCTGATACCGGTGGTAGGCTTTAGCCTCTTTCCGCCTTCGGAGAAACCGCAGTTCATGATCCACATCAATACGACTTTGCAGGCAAACATACAGCAAACGGATAGTATAACCAAGCAGATCGAGGCGGAATTGAAGCAGATCCCTTCGGTCAAGTATTTTACGAGTAACGTAGGGAAGGGGAATCCGCGGGTGTATTACAACATGCAACAAGGGAGTGAGGATCAGGCCTATGCGGATATTTTTGTTCAATTGCATGAGGATGTAAAGTATAAGGAAAAATTGGCGCTGATTGAATCTTTACGGGCTAAATGGACACCTTATTTGGATGCTAAGATCGAGGTGAGGGATTTCGAACAGGGAGTTCCGGTTATTTCTCCGGTGGAGGTACGGATATTTGGGGAAAACCTGGATACGCTTCAGGCCTTATCCTATCGGGTAGAGGAATTGTTGAAGAATACCGCGGGTTCGGAATATGTCAATAACCCGATCAAAAACAATAAAACGGATATTAGGGTTGATATCAATAAAGAGAAGGCGATGGCTTTAGGTGTGCCAACTTCTTCTATCGACCAGACCATCCGTATTGCATTGGCGGGGTATTCGGTTGGAACTTATACGGATCCTAATTCGGATGATAATGAGTATGATATTCTAGTGACGGTGCCTCGGGGTAAGGAAGCTGATTTAAGTACCTTGGAGCAGGTTTTTGTGGATAATGTAGCGGGTACTTCCATTCCTTTATCGCAGTTGGCAAGCTTTAGCTTTGAAGTATCCCCGGCCAATATTTACCACCAGGATAAGATTCGGATGGTCGCCGTGAATTCCTTTGTTGCAAAGGGTTTTGGAAATGATGAGGTGATCAACGATGTGATCAAGCAGATGGATGAGTTTCCTTTTCCAGCTGGGTACAGCTATGAAATGGGGGGTGAGGTGGAAAGCCGGGAAATGGCCTTCGGTGGATTTGGAACCATCATCATGATTACGGTTTTTATGTTTATTGCGGTGTTGATCTTGGAATTCAAAACGTTTAAAAGTACCTTGATTGTCTTGTCGGTGATTCCTTTGGGAATTGTTGGGGCGGTAATTGCCTTGTTGGTTACTGGAAATACCTTGTCTTTTGTGGCTACGATCGGAATAGTTGCCTTGGCCGGGATAGAGGTGAAGAATACCATTCTTTTGGTTGATTTTACTAATCAGTTGCGAAGGGAAGGGGTGGAGTTGAACGAGGCGATCGAAAAGGCAGGGGAGTTGAGGTTTTTGCCGATTATCTTGACATCGCTTACGGCTATTGGTGGATTGTTGCCCATTGCATGGTCTTCAAATCCGTTGATCTCGCCATTGGCTATTGTGATGATTGGTGGTTTGATCAGTTCGACCTTATTATCGCGGGTAGTGACTCCGGTGGTGTATAAATTGATTCCACCAAAGATTGATGTGGAATCCGAGAAAACAATTTAGGGGTTACTGTGTTCTATGGATAAGAAATCTTATTCTATGTTAAAGAATAAGAGGTAATTAAAGAAAAAAAAGATGAAGTTACTTAGTGTTTTAGGATTCGCTTTATTGATGATATCCTGTAATAATCAGAATAGACAAGAAACGGTTACTACGACAGATCCGGCGGGTAATGTGGAGACAAAACCTGTTAACAGCAATGCTTCAGCGATGGATAATGGAGAGATTCCTGATGCGGCTAAAAAATTTATTGAGCAGCATTTTGGGACAACAGCTATTAGCAAAACCGAAAAGAAAGGGGTAGCTGATGCAGATGGTACTTTATATGAGGTTAAGTTGGCCGATGGAACAGAATTGGATTTTGATGCGGATGGTAATTGGATGGAGATTAGCGTAGAGGATCAGAAGAATGTTCCTTTATCTGCAATACCGACAGCTATTCAGGATTATTTAAAGACTAATCATGGAAATGTAGCCGTGCATATGATTGATAAGGAACCGACTGGTTATGAATTGGAATTGGCGAATGATGTGGATCTTTATTTTGATTTGAATGGGAAGTTTGTTCGGGAAGAGAAGTAGGTTTTTGGAGGGATAAGAAATTAGATTGTTGAAAGAATTTAGATTTTTAAAAGAATAATTAGAATTTAGATTATTGAATAAATTTAGATTGTTGAAAGAATAAAAATTGGATAAGAATAATAGAAATAGCCTCAGTGTTTTGCTGAGGCTATTTTTTTGTTTGCATGTAATTGTTATACTCTGCGTCATTGCGAGGAGGTACGAGGAAGCAATCTTTGGACTTTGTCACTCTGATCATTCTTTGTCATTCTGATCGGTCTTTGCCATCCTGATCAGTCTTTGTCATCCTGATCGGTCTTTGTCATCCTGAGCGTAGTCGAAGGATCTGTACGGATACCATATTTAGATGCTTCGACTTCGCTCAGCATGACATGGGTGAAGATTGCTTCGTTCCTCGCAATGACGGTTGAAAGATTGCTTCGTTCCTCGCAATGACGCAGTCCTCGCTCACGAGCTCACGCATTGACGGGGTTTAATAACTACCTCACACTACCCCAAACTCGCCAAACTCTCTTCCAAGATCTTGATCTTCGCTATCGCGTCATCTTTCTTATTCTGCTCGTTCTGAACAACCTCAGGCTTCGCATTCTGAACAAATCGCTCATTAGAAAGCTTTTTCTCCACAGAAACCAAAAATCCTTTCAAATACTCAATTTCCTTCCCAATCCTTTCCTTTTCCGCATCCACATCAATATTATTCTCCAGGGCAATATAACACTCATCTTTTCCCGCCAAGAAGCTTACCGCTCCAGCAACCTTCTCCTTCACAAAAGTCAGCTCCTCAATATTCGCTAACTTCTTAATACTATCCTGGTACTTACTATAATCGATATTACTTGCATTGATCGCCAATGGAAGAGCCACTTTCGGCGAAATACCCTTAGAATTACGGATATTCCTCACCTCCGAAATAATCTGTTGAACCGTAGCAAACTCCTTGATCTGCTCCTCATCAAAACCCTGAGGTTCCGGGAACTCCGCAACAATAATACAATCCTTTTCTTCTCTAATTCCAAAGATCTCATCATGCCACAATTCCTCTGTTAAGAAAGGCATAAACGGATGTGCCAACTTAAGCACTTTTTGGAACAATCCTAATGCCGTATCCAAAGTCTCCCTTTCGATCGGCGATTGATAAGCCGGTTTGATCAGCTCCAAATACCAAGCACAGAAATCATCCCAGATCAATTTATAGGTTGCCATTAAGGCATCTGATAATCTATAGTTTGCAAAATGCTCATTGATCTCTACCAAGGCCTGGTTAAACCTGTTTTCAAACCAATCAGCAGACATTTTCTGCGCCTCAGTCGCAGGAGAATCCACAACTTCCCATCCTTTTACCAAACGGAACGCATTCCAAATCTTATTGGCAAAATTCCTTCCTTGCTCACAATAGGACACATCAAACATCAAGTCATTTCCTGCAGGAGAGGACAACAACATACCTACGCGAACCCCATCGGTACCATACTGCTCCATCAATTCGATCGGATCAGGTGAGTTACCTAAGGATTTGGACATCTTCCTACCCAATTTATCCCTTACGATACCCGTTAGATACACATTTCTGAAAGGAGGTTTCTGCGTATAATCATGGCCCATAATGATCATTCTCGCCACCCAGAAGAATAAGATTTCAGGCGCGGTTACCAAATCATTGGTTGGGTAATAATATTGGAATTCCGGATTCTCCGGATTACGGACACCATCAAAAACCGACAATGGCCATAAGCCTGACGAAAACCAGGTATCCAATACATCGTCTTCCTGCCGGATACCAACCGAAGTTTTTCCCTGTTGCTCGAATTCAGCAATTGCTTCTGCTTCGGTTTTTGCAACTACGAATTCATTCTTCTCATTGAACCATGCCGGGATACGTTGTCCCCACCATAATTGACGGGAGATACACCAATCCTTCACATTTTCCATCCAATGTTTATAGGAAGCAAAGAATTTCTCTGGAATCAATTTAATGGTTCCATCTTCCACATATTCTAGGGCAGGCTTCGAGAGCTCGTCCATTTTCAGGAACCATTGCATGGATAGCTTTGGTTCGATGGCGGCGTCTGTACGTTCCGAAAATCCTACCTGAGATTTGTAATCTTCAATCTTTTCAATCTGACCTGCTTCTTCCAACAGCACAGCCACTTTCTTACGAGCAGCAAAACGATCTTCACCGATCAGGATCTCTGCCTTTTCATTCAAAGTACCATCATCGTTCAAAATATCGATAACTGGCAGATTATGTTTTTGACCCAATTCGTAGTCATTCAGATCATGGGCAGGAGTAACCTTTAAACATCCTGTACCAAATTCCATTTCTACATATTCATCCTGGATGATCGGAATTTCCCGATTGATCAATGGAACCAATACGGATTTACCTTGAAGATGGGTATAACGCTCATCGTTCGGGTTGATACAAATAGCCGTATCGGCCATAATCGTTTCAGGACGTGTGGTCGCAATGATCACGTATTCCTTACTATCCTTGATGTTATAGCGGATATAATACAGTTTTTGGTTCACTTCCTTGCGGATAACTTCCTCATCAGAAAGGGCTGTTTTTCCTTGCGGATCCCAGTTTACCATTCGTACGCCACGATAGATATAGCCTTCCTTGTAGAACTTGATGAAAGTATCTAAAACCGCTTCAGAAAGGTCCGGATCCATGGTGAATTTGGTTCTTTCCCAATCGCAGGATGCACCTAACTTCTCCAGTTGCTTCAGGATGATGCCACCATACTTCTCTTTCCATTCCCAAGCATATTTCAAGAACTCCTCCCTGGAGATGGATTTCTTGTCGATGCCCTTTTCTTTCAACATAGCGACGACTTTAGCCTCCGTAGCGATGGATGCATGGTCAGTTCCAGGTACCCAGCAGGCATTTTTACCTTGCATGCGGGCACGACGGATCAACACATCCTGGATCGTATTATTCAACATGTGGCCCATATGCAATACTCCAGTCACATTCGGTGGAGGCATCACAATTGTATAAGGCTCACGATCGTCTGGTACCGAACGAAAAAATCCATTCGACATCCAGTAAGAATACCACTTCTCTTCGGCTTCTTTGGGACTGTAGGTCTTTGCTATGCTCATTACGTATTAAATAGATTCTAAAAGGATACAAAAATACGCAATAATCGCCGCTTTTCACATGCCTGAGGTATAATTTAATGCATGGAAAGCCTTCCAATTGTAAATTATTGTTAAGAAAGTGTTAGCTAAAGATTATTAAGTGTATTTTTGGCGGTCAAAATAGCAAGACTCATGCAAAGACTTGTCCATGAATTCAATATTTTACTGCGGTATTTTGCCTTTTGGTTAATCATCTGTTTTATCGACAGGGCGGTATTTATTGCTTCATTTTCGGAGAAGATCGGAGAAGATGGGTTCATGGATGTATTGGAGATTTATTGGCATGGACTATCCCTAGATTTTTCCGTAGCGGCCTACATCTGCGCTATTCCCTTTCTTTTTTATTTCCTTTCCTATTTTATTCCCAAGATGAGATGGGGGCTGAAGCCATTACATGTATATACCATGTTGGTCTTAATTCTCTTTTTCCTGACCATGTTTATCAACGTGAATATCTACCGAGAGTGGGGGGATAAGATTTCTAAGCGTGCTGTTGATGCCGTTCTGGAAGATGCCATGGGCGCTTTAGCTTCTGCAGAATCGACGCCAATATTCATACCGATAATGGGGATAATTCTGGGAGTAGGACTTTCCTATTGGTTATATACAACGCTGTTCAAGAACTTGCGCTATCGTAATTTCCATAAACCAACCGCTGTTGTGTTGCTGTTTGTTCTTATAGCTGGATTGTTGTTCACTTTTATCCGCGGAGGATACGGAAGAGCACCACTAAACCCCAGCAGGGCCTATTTCTCCTCCGAAGCATTCTATAACCACGCTGCGGTGAATACCCAATATGCCTTGTTGAAAGAATATTTCAGCAGCAATAGAAGAAACCATTCTCCTTATCTCTATTTTGAACCGGAGGAAAGAAAGGAAATATTAAAACCTGTTTTTACCCAAGCCCAAGATTCCAGTCTTCAGATCTTGACCAATACCCGGCCAAACATTGTTTTATTGGTTCTGGAAAGCTTTACCGCAGATCTGGTTGAATCGCTTGGCGGGGAAAAAGGGGTAAGCCCTAACCTGGAGAAAATAATGCAGCAGGGTGTATTCTTCCAGCATATCTACGCCACTTCCGATCGTTCGGACAAAGGCATCATTGGTATATTCAGTGCTTTTCCGGGCCAAGGGCCAGAAAGTATTATCAAATACATCGACAAGCATGAGAACCTCCCAGGAATGGGGCAGGAATTGGATAGCTTAGGCTATCGGTCGGCTTTTTACCATGGTGGGCAATCCGAATTCTACAATATGAAATCCTACATGTTGGCCCATGGGGTGGAAGAGGTTATTGATAACCATAACTTCAATCCATTGGAAGAACGATCCTCTTGGGGAGTTTATGATCATGTGGTTTTCAATCGGATGTTGAAAGATATCCAAAAAGAAAAACAACCATTTTTCTATAGCTTGTTCACTTTGAACAACCATGAGCCATTCACCTTAAACAACGGCTATAAATTTGGTGATAAATCCAATGCCGACAAATTTCGGAGTACGGCTTATTATACCGATTCCGTTATCATGGACTTCTTGGAACAGGCCAAAAAAACAGCCTGGTATAAAAACACCTTATTTGTGCTGGTCGCTGATCATGGACACCGTTTGCCGAGTGAAAAATTTGATATTACCCACCCCAACAGGTTCCATATTCCGATGGTTTTCTTTGGAGAGGTGATCAAACCTGCCTACAGAGGGTTAAAAGTGGAGAAAATTGGTAACCAGAATGATTTGCTGGCCACACTGTTCAAGCAATTAGGAATACCTGCATATCGGTACAGATGGAGCCGAGATCTCCTGGATCCCCAAACGCCTTCTATCGCCTTCTACAATTCCAAAAATTCCTTTGGAATCATTCAGCAGGATCAAGAAATTTCCTACGATCAAGTAGGAAACTCCATCAATTATATGAAAAACAAGGACTATCCAAAATCGAAAACCGATAGTCTCTTGAATATTGCAAAAGCATATTACCAAGAAGTCTACCAAGACTTTATGAATTATTAACATGATTAAGTTAAACAGCTGGTTCGGACCCTATATCGCTATTACCCTACGAATTCTAGGGATGCTGATAATTTATGCCGTATTACGATTGGGATTCTACTGGATCAACCTCAGCCAATTTCCTGGGATAAGTACCAGTGAGCTGATGTACATGATGTTTGGGGGGATCCGTTTTGATATTGTGGCGCTTTTCTACATCAATATCCTTTATATTTTGATGTTCGCCTTGCCCATTCCGTTCAAATACCATCCAAAATATCAAAAGGTTGGCAAATGGCTATTTGTAGTCAGTAATTCCATCGGAATTGGATTGAACCTTATCGATTATGCCTATTACCCTTTTACCCTGAAAAGAACAACAGGGACCGTTTTTAGCCAGTTCGCTAACGAAGATAACCTCTTGAGGCTCACCATAGATTTTCTGATCGATTACTGGTACCTGCTGATCGTATTTGTCCTGATCGCCTGGTTGTTGGCGAAAGGTTATGACCTGATCAAATTACAGCGTCCCAAAAAACTGGCTTGGCCATTCTATGCGGTTCAAGCGGTAGGTCTACTGCTGGTTGCTTTTTTCTTTATTGGAGGCGTTAGGGGAGGATGGGCGCACAGTACACGACCAATTACCTTGAGTAATGCCGGAGACTATGTCAAATCTCCGGAGGAGATGAACATTGTGCTCAACACTCCTTTTTCCGTTCTGAAAACCCTTAAAGCAGTGACCTATAAGGAGAAAAATTATTTTTCCGAAAAAGACCTGGAAAACATTTATCCAGTTATCCATCAGCCCAAAGATTCCAGCAACTTCAATAAGCTGAATGTGGTTTTCCTGATCCTGGAAAGTTTTGGAAAGGAGCATATTGGTTTTTATAATAAACAATTGGATGGAGGAAACTATAAAGGCTATACCCCCTTTTTGGATTCCTTGATTACCCAATCGTATACCTTTAACCGTTCCTATGCCAATGGTCGCAAATCCATCGATGCACTACCTTCCGTTATTACCGGAATCCCGTCCATCGGAGAACCGTTTGTGCTCTCCATCTATTCGGGCAATAAAACAACCAGCATCGCCAAACTATTAGGCGATAAAGGCTATGAAACCGCTTTCTTTCATGGTGCACCAAACGGTAGCATGGGCTTTTCCGCTTACATGCAATTGGCGGGTATCAAAAAGTATTTCGGAAAAACGGAATACAACAACGATGCAGATTTTGATGGGATCTGGGGTATTTGGGATGAACCCTTTATGCAGTACATGGCCAATGAAATGGATCACCTAAAAGAACCTTTCTTCAGCAGTTTCTTTTCCCTATCCTCCCACCATCCCTTTAAAGTCCCTGAACAGTACGAAGGGAAATTTCCGAAAGGAACCTTGGCCCTTCATGAACCGATCGGCTATGCGGATCATTCCCTGAAACGTTTCTTTGAGACCGCAAAAACAAAGCCTTGGTACAAGAATACCCTGTTCGTGATCTGTGCAGACCATGCCAGTATGAGTTTTTTCGATGAATACCATACTTTACCCAATTCATTTTCCATTCCTATCATCTTTTATTATCCAGGAGGAGAGCTGAAAGGAATGTCGGATAAATTGGTGCAACAGATCGATATCATGCCTACCGTATTGAATTACCTGGGCTATGACCAGGCCTATTTTTCCTTTGGCTTTGATGCCTTTGCACCGGATACCAACAATTTCCTTATCAGTAATATTGGCGGTGGCTCCTATAATATTTTCAAAGGCGATTATTTCATGACCTATGACAATGATGAGGTGAAATCCCTATATAATCTGCGCCAGGATGCTTTATTGAAGAAGAACTTATTGGGTAAGGAAGCAGACGTACAGGAAGATATGAAGATTACGGTCCAGGCATTCATCCAACAATACAATTACCGGATGATCCATAATAAACTAACTGCCAAATAGGGGAAAAATTACCAATCCTTCCCGAATCGATACCGGAGGGTAAACTGTTGCTGGTTATCAAAGAAACCATCCGAAATATGGAAGGAAGCTGAAAACTTTCCTTCTATTCTATCCGTTTGGAAAGGGATCCAACCCAGATCCAATCGGTTATAGGTATCGCGATGGTAGAAAGGATCTCCCTGAGGTAGGTTTACCGCTTTCCCCAAATAGAGACTATTCGCCAAGAAAAACCGCTTATAGCCCAGGTAAAGATTAGCTATAAAACCCGGTGATTTCTGCATGTCATACACCGATCTTACGCGGTCGAATCCATAGGTAGCTCCAGCATCCAAAGTCAAGGAATCTAACAGCGTTTTGTCACTCAGATCCAGTCCTAACCTTAACATCACCACCGCATTGTCCTGGATATGTTCATCAATACTATCGTTGGATGTCAGGGCATTATGGTATAAGATTCCTTCATTCTGAACATAGAAAATACCGGTCTGGTATTTTCCGGATATCCCTGCAATAAACTGTTCCCGATGACTGTACCCCTGTTTGCTGGTCCAATCAATAAATACCGCCTGCTGGAAACCATTCTTCTTGTACTGAAAATACATCCCTTCCAGATTAGGCCGGTCGTATTGAAAAGTATCCGCTAGCACCATGCGATGAATATCCTTGGTTCGTTCATAGCGAGGGATAAATCCTAGCGCAAAATCAATATGTTCGGTTTTATAATTGTAATAAGCGATGGGGTTTATTCGGCTTTTGTTTTCCTTGTTTATTCCAAATTCCTGATTGAAATGCACCCCGCCATACAGTCGGTGGTTTTCCTCCAGTTGAAAATAGAGTTTGGGGGAGATGGTCGCTCCAAAAAATGTCTTCGCCTGGGTATAAGGCGCTTTATATTCCCTATTATCTGCGTAGCCAAGAAAATCTACTTTTAATCCGATGTTTTGGGCAGAAACCGTATGTATCCCCAAGAAAACAGAAAACAGGATAAGGGTTAGTTTTTGGAATGATGAAGCCTTCATAGGCGGCAATATAGCAATAAAATAGAAAAAGGCAGCCGATTTAATTCGACTGCCTTTTCCTTATATCTGGTAGGAATTATACTTCCAACAATAAACGAGCTGGATCTTCCAACAATTGTTTAACACGTACCAAGAAGCTTACCGACTCACGACCGTCGATGATACGGTGGTCATAAGAAAGTGCAATGTACATCATCGGACGGATTACCACTTGACCATTCTCCGCGATAGGGCGTTGAATGATGTTGTGCATACCTAAAATAGCTGATTGAGGTGCATTGATGATAGGTGTAGACATCATGGATCCGAATACACCACCATTGGTAATGGTAAATGTACCACCGGTCATTTCGTCGATTGTTAATTTATTGTCGCGTGCTTTTCCAGCCAATTCAGCAATTGCTTTTTCAATTTGGTGAAGAGACATCGCATCTGCATTTCTGATCACTGGTACTACCAATCCTTTAGGTGCAGAAACAGCGATGGAAACATCAGCGAAATCAGAATAAACGATTTCATTTTCATCGATACGAGCATTTACTGCAGGCCATTCTTTCAAGGCAGTTGTTACCGCTTTAGTGAAGAAAGACATGAATCCTAGTCCGATACCGTGTTTCTCTTTGAAAGAGTCTTTGTATTTCGCTCTTAGATCCATAATCGGCTGCATGTTCACTTCGTTGAACGTAGTCAACATAGCCGTTTCGTTCTTCACTGCTACCAAACGCTTAGCGATGGTTTTACGCAATGAACTCATTTTTTCACGACGTTCAGCACGTTCACCAGCTACAGCAGGAGCTGCAGGTTTTGCAGCGGCAGGTGCAGCGGCAGGTTTTGATTCTGCTTTTGGAGCAGATGCTTGAGCTTTTTCAGCATCTTCTTTGGTGATTCTTCCATCTTTACCAGTTCCCTTGATGCTGGAAGGATCGATACCTTTTTCCCTAAGGATTTTTGCAGCAGCAGGAGATGCGGTGCCAGCAGCATAGCTATCTGGGTTTTCATCAACCGATGCAGCAGTTTCGCCTTTTGCAGGTGCAGCAGCTTCTTCCTTCGCTGGAGCGGCTTCTGATTTCTCAGATCCACCAGCAGCAGGAGCATCGCCTTCTTCAATGGTACATACAACAGCTCCGATCTCTAAGGTATCACCCTCTTGTGCGATGATACGTAGGATACCAGCTTTCTCTGCTGGTAATTCAAACGTTGCTTTGTCTGATTCCAATTCGGCAATATTCTCGTCCATTTCAACGTAATCGCCATCTTGTTTTAGCCATTGGGCCAAGGTTACCTCGGTGATTGATTCGCCTACCGAAGGCACTTTGATTTCTAAGCTCATATAGTTCTTTTTTAAAACCGTCCGTTACATATTCCTTATATATAACGGACGGTCTAACATTTTGTTTATTCGAATGATTTGTTAATTATTGCTTCTTGTTGTGCTACGTGTTTTTTCATGTAACCTGTAGCTGGGCTACCGCTTGCTGTACGTGCGATATAATCCGTGAATTCAATATCCGTTCTGCGTAAGGTACGGCAGTAATATGGCCAAGCACCCATGTTCTCATTTTCCTCCTGAACCCAGATAAATTCTTTGGCATTTTTATAGCGCTTATGGATCGCTTGCAATTGCTCGACTGGTGCCGGATAAATTTGTTCTATCCTCACGATTGCTACATCTGTACGTTTATCCGCCTGTTGTTTTTCCAATAGATCGTAATAAATCTTTCCGGAACAGAACAATACGCGTTTTACCGTAGTTGGTTTTGCGTAGCTATCATCGATTACCTCTTGGAAATTCTCTTTCGTAAAGTCTGTTAATTTAGAAACCACTTTCGGGTGGCGCAACAAACTCTTCGGTGTAAATACGACCAATGGTTTACGGAAGTTTCGAACTAATTGACGGCGCAATAAGTGGAAGTAGTTTGCTGGTGTAGTACAATTGGCAATGATCATATTGTCGTTTGCACATAATTCCAAGAAACGCTCAATACGTCCTGAAGAGTGTTCTGGACCTTGACCTTCCATACCATGAGGCAACATCATCACCAATCCGTTCGAACGCTTCCATTTGGTTTCAGCGCTGGAAAGGTATTGGTCTACGATGATTTGTGCACCATTGTAGAAGTCACCGAATTGGGCTTCCCAAATGGTCAGGGCTTGCGGATTAGCCAATGCATAGCCATATTCAAAACCTAAAACTGCATACTCGGAAAGTAGGGAGTTGTAGATATTGAAACGCTCACCACCATTTACATTTGCCAATGGGATGTATTTTTCTTCTGAATCTTCTAGGGTTAATACGGCATGGCGATGCGAGAAAGTACCACGTTGAACATCCTGTCCGGAGATACGAACGCGTTTTCCTTCATCCAATAAAGTAGCATAAGCCATTAACTCGCCCATTGCCCAATCGTAACTGTCATTTTTGATCATGGCAGCACGGTCTTCGAACAATTTCGAAATCTTACGGAAAAACTTCTTGTCTTTTGGAAGGGAAGTGATCTCACCAGCCAATTTCAAGAATTCCTTGTCAGATACCTTGGTGTCAACCGTGGTATGGATCTCTGCTTTTTTACCGGCATGTAATCCTTTCCAAGCACCACCAAACATAGGGATCTCTTCTTCCAGGTTCTCTACTTTTTTGGCAGCATCCAATTGCTCCTGCAGATAATCCTTGAATTCTTTTTCAATCGCTTTGGAGTACTCCGTATCCACCGATTTCTCGTCGATTAATTTTTTAGCATAAACCTCTTTCGGGTTCGGATGCTTTTCAATGGCTTTGTACAATAATGGCTGTGTGAATTTAGGTTCATCAGCCTCATTATGGCCATAACGACGGTAACATAATAGATCGATGTAAACATCGGTCTTATATTTTTGACGGTATTCTACCGCAAGATTAATCGCATAAACTACTGCTTCTACATCATCACCATTCACATGGAATACAGGTGAGGAAGAGATTTTTGCTACGTCTGTACAATAGGTGCCAGAACGTGCATCTTTATAGTTGGTCGTAAATCCAACTTGGTTGTTGATAACGATATGAATGGTACCACCAGTGCGGTATCCTTCAAGCTTCGACATCTGTGTAACTTCGTATACCACCCCTTGACCAGCGATAGCTGCATCACCATGGATTAAGATCGGTGCAATCTTGGAAGAATCACCATCGTATTTCATATCGATCTTAGAACGTGTAATACCTTCAACGATCGGATCTACAGTTTCTAGGTGAGAAGGGTTTGGTGCTAAAGATAAATGAATGTGTTTTCCATCTTCAGTGGTAACATCCGAAGAATAACCTAAGTGGTACTTCACATCACCACCAAATTGTAATTCCGGATCTTCTTCCGCATACATCTTACCTTCAAATTCGGAGAAGATGGTTTTGTATGGTTTACCCATGATGTTGGAAAGCACGTTCAAACGACCACGGTGAGCCATTCCGATCATGAATTCCTGAATACCCAAGCTTGCTCCAGTTTCGATCACCGAATCCAATGCCGGAATCAAACTTTCTGCACCCTCTAGGGAGAAACGTTTTTGACCTAAGAATTTAGTACCCAAAAAGCTTTCAAAAACGACAGCACGGTTCAATTTCTTGAAGATGCGTTTTTTCTGATCGATGGAATAATTGGGTTTGTTTCTATCCGCTTCCATACGGTCTTGCAACCATTTGATTTTTTCAGGGTTACGGATATATTTGAATTCCGCACCGATAGATTCACAATAGGTATCTTCGATTAATTGGCGGATATCACGTAGTTTCGCAGGACCTAAGCCTACCTCTACACCAGCGTTGAACACCGTGTCCATATCGGACTCGGAAAGACCAAAGGTCTCCAACTCTTTGCCAGGGTAGTATTTACGACGCTCGCGTACAGGGTTTGTGTGTGTGAAAAGGTGTCCACGGTCTCTGTAACCATGGATCATGTTCAATACGTCAATTTCTTTTAACGCGTGTTCTGAAACATTATCAGCTGCAACAGTGCCTGGGTCTGCACCTTGTCCGAAATCAAATCCTTCGAAAAATTTCTGCCAACCGAAGTCTACGGAGTTCGGGTCTGCTTTGTACGATTGATATAACCCGTCGATGTAACTCGAATCGGCATTACTCAAATATGTCATATTGTCCATGCTGGATACGTAAGATAAAATTTTGCCAAATTTAGCAATAATAATATAAGTTTACAGCCTAATATTAGGCTAGTTTTAATAATTTACAACTTTTTTCCGAAACTCGGTCCAGTCCTGGGAAACATTTTCCTTGGCACTAGTTCCTACGGAAGCCATATGCGACCAGAACCCATACGTGGTAGCTGGCGCATAGTCCAATAGGTATTCCTCAAAAAATGCGGCACCTATCAACCAATTCGAAGAAACGTTTTGCGTAAAATACCTCGCTAACATTCTTCTCACTGCGTAGGTTATATTTCCTTCTTCCTTCAGTTTTGCAATTCCTTCATCCACCGCTTGGTCACCTGTGGTTCCCGATTTCCATTGTTCCAGTTTGTACTCATCTAAAAAGGGACTCGGTTTTTCCGATTGACTGCCTTTCAATTTGAAGAATACATTTGGATATTTCTTCAACATGAAGCGGAAATAATCCCGCCATAAAAGGGTCGTCATCAAACGGTCGTACCGGCGTTTGTTCTGGATGAGGTTGGAGTTGCGCATCTGATCGTAAATGTAGATCGGCGACAGGGCACCAACGGCTATATAAGGTGAAATTTCGGTGTAATTCGCTAAGGATTGAAAAGTTGGATCCAACAGCTGCTGGAGTTTTTCCATGGCGTGGGTTTCGCCTGCCGGAATCAGCTGGTCGATCCCTTCAACAGTTGTGCTGTAGCCCAGTTCTTCTAAAGAAGGTAACTTGGTAGCCTCTAGGTGAGTCGGCGACGGGATGGCTCTAGGTTCGTCAAATGGCTTGCGAACACTGCTTTCCCGTTCTATTTTTTTTCTGAAAATATTAAATTTATCAGGTATATCTTTGATAGGGAAGGGTAGATCTTCCTTATGGTATAGCGTGTGGCCAATAAAGTGCCTCAGGTTTATTTTTTGTTCCCATAACGCTGCTTCCACCATTTCGGAGATCTGTGTTTCCCGAGTGGCTACTTCACGGTGATGGTACACCTCCGAAACCTCATATTTAGCACATAACTTGGGGATAATCTCTTCTGGATAACCCACGAAGGTCATCAGATCACTCTGTAAAGCCTGTAATTTATCTTTGAGATGGGAAACGGTTTCACGTTGGAAAAGAGCCCTATTTAAACCGGTATTATACTGGTCAAATTTGTTCTTGTTGTAGTATCGCGGATCAAAACAAAAGACGGGAATAACGAGGTCGAATTTATGAAGTGCTTCCGTTAACACTTCATTATCGTGTAATCTTAAATCATTTCTGAACCAAACAAGAACTACTTTTTTACTCATGTTGTTTTTTTCCCAATATGCGATGCTAACAAATATAGCCTTTTAGATAGGTTTATAGTGCTTTTAACCCCAATTTTTACACGATATAGACAATATGTATTTTACTAAATGTTTAATATTGTTAAATTTTAAAAATGATTAAACTTTCATAAAAATAATCTGTTTCATATGGTAAAGTTGTTTACTAAAAAATAGGAGGACTGATGGAGATACTTTTATCCGGACTCAATTCATATTTAGGCAAAAGGGCCATGAGCAACCTAAATGCAGATGAGTATCATGTCCATGGGATTGCACGTGATGTCGATCTCTATAGAGCGAAGCAGATTGAAGAGCCAACGGCGAGTTTAGATATGGTAGACCTGTTGAGAAAAGGTCAGGAATATGAAGATTACAAAGTAGTAGGTGGAATCCAATTGGGAATCTATATTACCCATGTTCCCACCCTGTCAGAACATGTCAACTTGAACATGGAACTGATTACCTTGAATAATTTTGTTCAATTGGCCGAACGAAATGGTTGTAAGCGTATTGTTTACATCGCCCGTTTAATGGATAAACCCTATATAAAATTTATAAAGCAGGTTTTGGAACATTCTGGCCTAACCTATACCATCGTATTGAAAAATTTAGCGATCGGGAAAGGAAGTGTACTCGATAAGTACATGCACAAATTGATCAATTCGAAGTACTTGGCCTACGATACGGATTTTGCTAAAATAAAATTCAATCCCATTTCGGCTTTAGACCTTATTCGTTGGATCTATAATGTAGACTGGGAAAAGAATTTCAAGAATGAGATCATAGAAATAGGTGGTGCCAAAACGGTGACCATCCAGGAAATGTTCAGGCTTTACAAAAAAACGCTATACCCGAATAGTAAGGTGCAGAGTGTTAAAGTACCAGGTATTTTGATGAACATGTGGTTCAAAAGATTATATAGGATCAATAAAGAGGACTTGATCGAATTCAAAAGGTTGATGTCTATGGAATATCCTATAGATAACAGTACTTGGAAGAATATCATGTTGTTCTCCTTTACTCCTTTGGACGAAGTGATCCAATTTGACCAATAGCCTTAAACTTTAATTATTGCCTTCTTTCCATTACATTTGTAGCTATTTGCTATTACTATGGGATATAAAAGTTTACGTGATTGTGTTCAGGATCTGGAGCAGCATGGACATTTGATTCGAATCAAAGAGGAGGTTGATCCTTATCTTGAAATGGCGGCAATCCATATGCGTGTATATGATGCGCAAGGGCCGGCTTTATTCTTTGAACGGGTCAAAGGTTCCAAATTTCCAGCGGTTTCCAATCTTTTCGGTACGTTGGATCGTTCCAGGTTCATGTTCAGGGATTCCCTGGATCATGTGAAAAAACTAGTGGATGTAAAAATGAATCCGATGTCGGTGCTCAAGAAGCCGTTCCAATATGTAGGCTCATCTATGGTGGCGCTGGGGGCATTGCCTTGGAAAAAGAAGTCAGGGGCTCCAATCCTTTATGGACAGACCCAGATATCCGAACTTCCCCAGATCGTCAACTGGCCTATGGATGGAGGTCCATTCGTGACCATGCCACAGGTTTATACCGAAGATATCAGTAAGCCGGGAATCATGAATGCCAATCTGGGCATGTACAGGATTCAATTGGCAGGCAATGATTATATTCAAGACCAGGAAATCGGTCTTCATTACCAACTTCACCGAGGCATTGGTGTACATCAGACCAAGGCCAATCAATTGGGTAAACCTTTAAAAGTCAGTATTTTTGTTGGAGGTCCGCCTTCACATCCCTTGTCTGCCGTGATGCCACTACCGGAAGGTCTTTCGGAAATGATATTTGCCGGTACATTGGGAAACAGACGCTTCCGTTATTTTTATGATGAAGAGGGTTTCTGTATTTCAGCGGATGCTGATTTTGTGATCACAGGTACCGTATATCCCAATGAGAACAAACCGGAAGGGCCATTTGGCGACCATATCGGCTATTATTCCTTGGTACATCCTTTCCCTTTGATGAAAGTGCATAAAGTGTACCATCGGAAGGATCCAATCTGGTCTTTTACAGTAGTTGGAAGACCCCCACAGGAGGATACCAGTTTTGGTGCATTGATCCATGAGATCACGGGGAATGCGATTCCACAACAGATTCCGGGCTTACATGCCGTCCATGCGGTGGATCCGGCTGGAGTTCATCCCTTGTTGTTTGCCATCGGAAGCGAAAGGTACACCCCTTATCAAAAGGTGGAAAGACCACAGGAGCTATTGACTATTTCGAACCTAATCTTGGGAACCAACCAGTTGAGCTTGGCGAAATTCCTATTCATTTCTGCAAAGGAGGATAATCCAGGATTGGATATCCATCATATCAAGGATTTCTTTAGCCATATTTTTGAACGGATCGACCTGAGCAGGGACCTACATTTCCAGACCAATACCACAATCGATACATTAGACTATACCGGTGATGGATTGAATACGGGATCTAAAGTTGTTTTTGCTGCTGTGGGCGATAAGAAAAGAGAGCTGGCTACGGAACTGCCGGTAGATCTGGATCTACCAAGGCCGTTTAACCATGCGAAATTAGCTTTGCCAGGAATTATTGTGGTAGATGGGAAAGGATTTAGTACCTATGAGGAGGAGAATAAGGCGATTGCAGCATGGGCGGAGGCAGTCAAAGATAAGAATTGGAATGGGATTCAGTGTATTGTATTGGCTGATGATGCGGGGTTTGTGGCAGACAATGAGAATAATTTTGTTTGGGTTACTTTTACAAGAAGTAATCCTTCGCATGATATACATGGTGTTGGGGCATTTACGGAATTTAAGCATTGGGGCTGTAAGGGTCCAGTGATTATTGACGCAAGAAGTAAACCTCATCATGCACCAGATTTGATCAAGGATGAAAAAGTGGAAAGAAGAGTGGATGAGTTGGGTGCCAAAGGAGGATCATTGCATGGGGTTATTTAATATGTCATCCTGAGCGTATTTATATTGTCATCCTGAGCGGAGTCGAAGGATCTGTACGCCATATAACGAGGCCGAATCAAGTAGTTGATTCGGCCTTTTTTTTAAATGCTTGGTTCGTGGTGTAGGCAGGATTTAAGTGATATGTAAGTGAGTTGTAAGTGACTTTTAGCACTTACAACTCACTTACAAGTCACTTACACCTCACTTCCAGAAAGAGGCAAATCGTGTCATTGCGCCCTCCTCGTCATTGCGCCCTCCTCGTCATTGCGCCCTCCTCGTCATTGCGCCTTCCTCGTCATTGCGAGGAACGAAGCAATCTTTCCGTATGTCATGTTGAGCGTAGTCGAAGCATCTATTCGTTAGTAACCGTACAGATCCTTCGACTACGCTCAGGATGACAATGGTAGTGCTCAGGATGACAGGGTTCAAAGATTGCTTCGTCGTACCTCCTCGCAATGACGAGGTGTACCTCCTCGCAATGACGCGTCTATCATCTATCATCTATCATCTAACATCTACAATCTAATTACAATATATTCAACAAAAATTAAAAAATATTATGAAATTAATTTTATAATCATTTTATTTGTATCATTATATCAATAAAACAATAAAAACATTAATAAAATTTTAATATTATGTGTGGAATAGTAGGAGCTTTTGAAATCATACAACCTGTGTCCGAATTAAGACCTCAAGTATTGGAAATGTCGAAACGCATTCGTCATCGTGGTCCAGATTGGTCAGGAATTTACAGTTCAGAAAAAGCAATTTTAGCGCATGAGCGGTTAGCGATCGTTGATCCAAAATCGGGAAGCCAGCCTTTGTACAGTCCGGATGGACAAGTAATATTGGCGGTAAATGGTGAAATCTACAATCACCAAGCGCTACGAAATTCCTTAGCACATTATAACTTCACAACCCAATCCGATTCCGAAGTCATCCTTGCCCTCTACCTCGAAAAGGGTCCAGCATTCGTTGAAGACTTGAACGGCATCTTTGCCTTTGCCTTATACGATGCCCGTGATGATTCTTTTTTCATTGCCCGAGATCATATGGGTATCATTCCACTTTATTACGGTAAGGATCAATACGGTCAATTATTTGTAGCCTCCGAGTTAAAGTCTCTGGAAGGATTCTGCGAGCAGATCGACCAATTTCCTCCGGGACATTACCTGCACAGCAAGGAAGGACAGGAACCTATCCAGTGGTACAAACGGGATTGGGAGCAATATAGCACGGTAAAAGATAAGGAAACCGACCTGGGAAAATTACGCCAGGGATTGGAAGATGCCGTACATCGGCAATTGATGTCGGATGTTCCTTATGGAGTTTTATTATCTGGAGGATTGGATTCCTCGGTTATTGCTGCCATCACCAAAAAATTTGCATCCAAAAGGATTGAATCCGAAGATCAGGAGGAAGCCTGGTACCCCCAATTGCATTCCTTTGCCGTAGGTCTGAAAGGATCTCCGGATCTTATTGCTGCGCAAAAGGCAGCAGATCACATCGGCACCATCCATCATGAAGTTAACTTCACGATCCAGGAAGGCTTGGATGCCATCCGTGACGTGATCTATTATTTGGAAACCTATGATGTGACCACTATCCGTGCCTCTACACCGATGTACCTTTTGGCCAGGGTGATCAAGTCTATGGGCATCAAGATGGTGTTGTCAGGCGAAGGGTCGGATGAACTTTTTGGAGGTTACCTATATTTCCATAAAGCACCAAACGCGCAGGAATTTCATGAGGAAACGGTTAGGAAACTGAAAAAATTATACCTCTACGATTGCCTTCGCGCCAATAAATCATTGGCAGCATGGGGTGTGGAAGGTAGGGTTCCATTTTTGGATAAGGAATTCATGGATATTGCGATGCGCATCAACCCACAGGATAAAATGATCACTTCCGAACGCATGGAGAAATGGGTTGTCAGAAAAGCATTTGAGGATTACCTTCCGGAAAGCATCGCCTGGAGACAAAAGGAGCAGTTCTCGGATGGAGTGGGCTATTCCTGGATCGATACACTGAAAGCGCAAGCGGAGGAGAAAGTGACGGATACGGAATTTGAGGCCGCAGCCAAACGCTTTCCGATCAATACGCCAAAAAACAAGGAAGAGTATCTGTACAGAAATATATTTGAAAGCCATTTCCCGTCGGACGCGGCAGCCAAATCGGTTCCATCGGTAAAGTCCGTGGCCTGTAGTACGCCTGAAGCCTTGTTATGGGATGCTTCTTTCCAGAACATGAACGATCCATCAGGAAGAGCGGTTGCTTCTGTCCATAACAGCACCAGTAGTAATGCCGTATTGAGCTAGCATATAGCTGCTCATGATCATGATGCCGGAATCGGGAACATAAGCCACAAATTTATTGATGGCTAAAATGGAATCAGAGGCTATAAATAAGAGAGAGCCGATAAAGATGAATAAAAAACTGGCCAAATTGGTCTGCTGTTTTCGGGTAAAAGCGAACAAAGCCATGGCAGCTATCACAAGGATATAGGCAATGACTGGTATTTCCAATACACCTAAACTGGGTTTCAGAACGCTGTACAGGTAATAGGAATAACTGATGAGCAGACAGGCAATGAAGATATAACCTTTATGTTTGGTCAGACTTAGGCTGGACGTTTGTGTAAGAAAAGCCCAAGCATAAAGGATATGGCCTATCAGAAAAGACCCTAAACCAAAGATAAACATGTTGTTCATCATGAGAAAGACATCGCCGGCCAGGCCAAAGACCAATCCGGCAGCTATCAATCGATGGAATTTTCTCTTCAAGCCTGTCTCATTCCAGAGGAACAATACCAATACGATACATATCAATGGTTTTGTCATGGTCCTTAATCCATCCATATGCTGTTGTATGGCTACCAGATGGCAGATAAACAGGATGGCAAAAACGATATGAAATATGAACTTTTTAATGATCGATCGAATTATTGATTTCTTTTTTCGCTCTATTCCTTTTGATCAGCAGGTAGGATATCCAAAGGAGGATCAACCAAACAGGAATCAATTCAACAGATATCTTCAGTCCTGTAAACCACATCATCACTAATACACCCACAAGGAACAAGAGACTAAAGTAATTACTGATCGGATAAAGGATGGTTGGAAACTTGGTTTTCACACCTTCCTTATCCTTTTGTTTCCGGAAGAACATATGTGTCAAGGTGATCATGATCCAATTGATGATCAGGGAAGATACCACCAGCGACATCAGGATGCCCAATGCTTCCTTAGGGATCACTTTATTGATTACTACCGTAATGGCCACAATGGCTGCTGATGCTAGGATAGCCGCAATAGGAGAGTGGTTCTTGTTTAGTTTTTTAAGGAACCTCGGTGCATTGCCCTGTTCTGCCAATCCATACAACATCCTGGAATTACTGTACACACAGGAGTTATAAACGGATAGTGCGGCGGTTAATACGATTACATTCAGTACATTGGCGATCACATTGGTGAAATAGAAGGTATTCCCAAACATTTCAAATTGAAAGCCTTTCAGGGTGGCAAATACTTCCACAAAAGGGCTGGTTTCTGCCGTAATGGTACGCCATGGCATTAGGGAAAACAGGATGAACAGAGCACCCACGTAAAACACCAAAATACGCCATAAAACTTGGTTGGTCGCTTTAGGGATGTTCTTTTCCGGGTTCTCCGCTTCAGCTGCTGTGATACCTACCAGCTCCAATCCACCGAAGGAGAACATGATGATCACCAGGGCGGCGAGGAGCCCTGAATAGCCCATTGCTGCATTTCCACTGAGCCAACCATGGGGGAAAAACCCACCGTCGTTGACGAGGTTCTCTACCGTTGCCCTTTCTCCGCCATTGCCGGAAATCAATAGATAGGCACCGAAGATGATCATGGCAATGATCGCCACGACCTTGATGATGGAAAACCAGAATTCGGTTTCCCCATATACTTTTACAGATGCGAGGTTGATCGCGTTTATGACGAAAAAGAAAAAGAGGGTAGAGACCCAGAGGGGGATTTCTGGCCACCAAAATTGTACATATTTTCCAATGGCGGTCAATTCGGCCATGGACACCAGGATATAGAGGATCCAATAGTTCCAACCGGATGCGAATCCAGCAAATGGACCCCAATATTTGTTGGCGAAGGTACTGAAGCTACCGGAAACAGGCTCTTGAACGACCATTTCCCCCAATTGCCGCATGATGAAAAAAGCGACCAAACCAGCAATGGCATAGCCGAGGATAACCGATGGTCCAGCTAGGATGGCAGCTTGGCCAACGCCTAAAAATAATCCGGTTCCTATGGCTCCACCAAGAGCAATTAATTGAATATGACGGTTGCTAAGTCCTCTTTTGAGTTCCTTTTCCTTGTTTTCTTGCACGTTGTTGACAGGTTAATTACTGATTATATGTTTTATAACGGTACAAGATAATTTTTTCCAATAACATATAAAACAAAAGCTCCCTTTATTTTAAAGAGAGCTTTTAAATACTTTTTTATCTATTGTTTATTTCTTCGGATCCATTTTTACATCGCAGGAGCATCCCTTACCACATCCTGAGTTACTTTTTTTACTGAAGAAGGGTTTGAAGATGAAGTATAAAGCCCCAATAAAAAGGATGAAAATAATGATGTACTGAATGATTAAACCCATGATGTTCTTATTTTAGAAGTTGATAAGCAATTAATGCGGCTACATAGGCAAGACCTGTCATGAACAAGGTCTGTATCAAGGTCCATTTCCAGGAGCCGGTTTCCTTACGCACCACACCGATCGTTGCCATACATTGCATAGCGAAGGCGTAGAACAATAATAACGAAATTCCGGAAGCCATATTATAAGCCGGTTTGCCAGTATTGGCGTTGATTTCTGAACGCATCTTATCCAATAGCGATCTTTTCTGACCATCGTCTTCGATATCCACTTCATCCCCCAGGCTGTAAACAACTGCCATAGTGCCCACAAATACTTCGCGTGCCGCAAAGGAAGAAATCAAACCGATACCCATTTTCCAATCGTAGCCCAATGGTCTTACGAAAGGCTCTATACCCATTCCGAGGTAACCCAAAAAGGAGTGCTCCAATTTATAAGAGGCCACTTCTTTATCAAACTGCTCCTCTTCCAGATTAGGTTTCATGGCCGTTACATATTCGTCGGCCTTATAGAATTTATCGTTCGGACCAAAATTACCCAATACCCAAAGGACAATGGAAATCATCAAGATGATCTTACCGGCATCCCATAGGAACCCTGAAGCTTTATCCCAAACATTGGTCAATACATTTTTCCAATCTGGCGCTTTATAGGTCGGTAATTCAAAGATCAGGTATGACGAACGAACGCTTTTGATGACTTTGTTCAGTATCCAAGCAGAGCCCAAGGCACCAATAATTCCTAATAGGTACATGGCAAAAAGAACCATACCTTGCAGGTTGAATCCTAATACGCTGGTTTCTGGAATGACCAGTCCAATAATAACGATATAGATCGGTAAGCGTGCGGAGCAGGTCATGAATGGGGTTACTAACATGGTCAATAACCTTTCTTTCGGGTTCTCGATGTTCCGCGCCGACATCACCGCCGGGATAGCACAGGCAGCACCTGACATCAATGGGATCACCGATTTTCCGTTTAGACCAAAAGGTTTCAACCAACGGTCCATTAAGAATACGACCCTACTCATGTAGCCTGATTCCTCCATTAAGGAAAGGAATAGGAAGAGAATAACGATCTGAGGAAGGAAGATAACGATTCCACCAACACCAGCTACTATACCGTAAATAAATAAGGAAGCCAAAGGTCCATCAGGAAGGGCGGCATCCAGCTTCTCAGTAATGTCTGCAAATAAGCCATCGATCCAATCCATCAAAGGACCTGACCAGGCAAAGATCGCTTGGAAGATCACGAACAATAGACCAAAAAAGATGATGTATCCCAGAATAGGATGTAAAAGGATGCGGTCTATTTTTGAGGTATTGTTCAGTTTTTTGTTCTCCGCTTTCTGGATGATTGGTTTAAGATCCTCCGTAATGGCATCATGGCGAATCTGGGATTCCAGTTTTTGCATCTCATGGATATTCAATTGATGCTTGGTCCTGATCTCTTCCAAGGCCTTTTGTTGCTCAGCTGTTAGACTGGAAATTCTTTCTTGAGCGAGATATTGCCAAGTAAGATACTCCGTTGCCAATGGAAAAATCCGTTTAGCTTCATCAAGGGCGGCTGAGTATGTTGCAGGAATCTGAAAATTCCCGAAGTATGTTACAGGACTTTGTGGAAATGCAGCTACAAGTTCGTCAATTCCTTTACCCGTTCTGGCGTTCGTTTTATAGACTTTCGTCTTCAGGTAAACCTCCAATTTTTGGATGTCGATCTGCATCCCTTTGCTCTCGATTTCGTCCATCATATTGATGACAAAAATGGCAGGAATTCCTAATTCACGAGCTTGTTGATAGAGGATGATTGACCGTTTGATGGTAGCAGGTTCTGCCACGACCAAGGTCAGATCGGGGTGATATGGATTGTTCTTATCACTTAATATTTGAAATACGATTTCCTCATCCAAAGAGTTGGGGAACAAGGTGTATGTTCCGGGAAGATCGATGATATGGTAGGTTTTGTTATGTGCTTTAAGGGTTCCTTCGCGCTTTTCAACGGTGATTCCGGGGTAATTCCCTACTTTTTGGTTCAATTTTGTCAACCTGTTGAACAAGGAAGTTTTACCAACATTGGGGTTTCCTAAAAGTACAATATTTGGATTTTTCATTAAATTTTTTCTACAGTTATTAACTTGGCTTCAGACTTGCGGATGGCAATTAAGGAATTGTTTTCAATGATATTTACACAGATCGGTCCACCAAATGGAGCTTTGTGTTTTATTTCAATGAGCGAACCTGGATAAAAGCCAAGCTCAAAGAATTTTGCCGGAATTTCCAAGGAATCTATGGTTTGAATTTTTACGGTGTCGCCAATTTTTAGTCTGTCGAGGCTAATATTGTTCTGCATTTGTGAAGTTGAACGGTTTAAAAAAATACGTTTTGAGCAAAGATAAATAATTAAAATCTTTTAAATTGCGGATTAAGTCACACTAATGTATTTTTAAAGTTATGCCAAAGATTGAAGAACTGGTAAGAGTGAAGCAATTCGCTAGCCCTTGGCATCGCGTTACGGTCAATGTTATCTACACGAACAACTGGCTGAATGTGATGCTCGAAAAGAGAGCAGGAGCTAAGCAGCTTACACTACAGCAATTTAATGTGTTGAGGGTATTGCGAGGTCAGTTCCCAAATCCCGTAACAAACAATTTATTGAAGGAGCGTTTGCTGACAAAGACGCCTGACATCAGCCGCTTGGTGGATCGAATCGTTGGAAAAGGCTTGGTCTCTAGGACGAAGAATGGCAGTGATAAACGGGCGGTGGATCTGTTGATCACCGACAAAGGGTTGAAGCTGTTGCATGATATCGAGAACGATATGATGCTGGATGATGTCTTGGCGCCAAATCTGACCACCGAGGAATTTATGCAACTAAGCGAACTGTTGGATAAATTCCGCGGTGAATCGAATGGGCAAGCAGGCTAATTAATGCTCATGATCGTGATCATGGTCATGGTTGTGATCATGATCATGTTGTTCTGTTCCTGTTGCCGGACCGTGGGATCCATGGTCATGCTCGTGTGGGAAAAGGAAGTTTGCCAACGAAACCAGTACCCCACAAAGAACCGCCAACATTTTCTTTTTGTTGAAGGTATGATGGTCTGCCGATCCTGACTCAAATAGGATGGTGGTGGATATATGTAAGAATATACCGATTACCACGGCCATGATCTTATCAAAATATTGTCCAATATTTCCAATGTCTCCACCGCTGATACCTTTACTGGTCAGGAAACCTAGTGGAGTCATGGCTGCAAATATGGCAATGAAGAGGATAATATTCTGTTTGTTCAACTTCGTGTTGATCAAAAGACTACCTAAAGCAAAAGCCGCCGGAATATGGTGGATGGCTATACCGAATACCAATTCATTACGATGCCCTGATGCTAATGGAAAACCTTCTAAAAAGGCATGTAAACACAAACTGATCAATATGGCGATAGGGAATGCTTGCTTATGTTCTGCATGCCCATCGGAATGTATATGACCGTGTTCCATTCCTTGGGAAAAATGCTCCAACACCAATTGGAACAAGAATCCGCCTAAGATGTATAATCCGATGATTTCTCCTGGAGTTGATCCGCTATGGTATACCTCAGGGATCAGGTGCAGTACAGTGATGGCAAAAAGATAGGCACCACTGAAAGAAAGGATAAGCTTGAGTAATTGTGTATTGTCTCTTTTTACAAAGAAAACAGCGACACCACTAATTAAAGCTGAAAAAAATAAAATAGAGACAATTAAGAAACTACTCATGTGTTATTGGTATTGGGTTATTTGGGGATTCGAAAAATTTCGGATAAAATCGTTTGAATAGATAGCCGGTGCCTAAACCGATCAATGTTCCTAGGATGGCACCACAGATGATATCAAAAGGATAATGTACGCCTACATAGATCTGCGAAAAGGCGATGGACGCGGCCCAAAGGATACAGAGCCATAGGGCGTGTCGCCATTTACGACGGAACAGTACAATCCAGAAGAAGGCCATCCCAAAATGGTTCGTTGCATGGGAAGAGGTAAAACTGAAACCGGATCCACAACGTGCTCTTAAGTTTACTTGATCTTTAAAAACCACATCATTACAAGGTCTGACCCTCTTGACCGTCTTTTTGATCAGATGGGAGGAGGTGAGATCGGTTATACCAAAGGTCACTAAGGTACAGGCAACGATCAGCACGCCTGTCTTGCCATAATGTTTAATAAAAAAGATAATGAGGAAGAGGTAAAGTGGAGACCAAGTATATGGGTTCCTTAAAATTGGTAATAGCCAGTCAAACACCGGATTACTTAATCCTTGATTGATGGCTAAAAAAAACTCTTTATCGAATGCAATAATATTTTCTAACATATAGTCTAAATAGAATGGTCCATTTTTTCAGACCAAATCTATAAAAAATCAACCTTGCTTCCTAATGTCCCTGCTGAGCTAAAAGAAACAATGTTGCAACAAAAGTAGGTAAATAATTGAAAAAAAGAATAAAAGTCACTAATAAATATTTTTTAGATTAAATTTACGGCGAACAAACAATCAAATATGGCATTAATAAAATCTATTTCAGGAATTAGAGGAACCATAGGCGGAAGACCAGGCGATAACTTAACTCCGGTTGATATCGTCAAGTTTACAGCAGCGTATGGAAAGATTATTACAGCAAACTCAACGAATAAAACGATCGTTGTCGGTCGTGATGCACGTATTTCTGGCGAGATGGTCGCGAACTTGGTGATCGGGACTTTACAGAGTATCGGAGTTGATGTGGTTGATCTAGGGCTGTCGACAACACCAACGGTGGAGATCGCTGTTCCAAAATTGGGTGCTGCAGGTGGAATCATTTTGACTGCTTCCCATAATCCTGGCCAATGGAATGCCTTGAAATTGTTGAATGAAAAAGGAGAGTTTATTTCTGATGCAGAAGGGAAAGAGGTATTGACTTTAGGGGAGAGCTTGGATTTTGATTTCGCAGAGGTGGAGGAATTAGGAAAAGTGACCAAAGATGATTCTTTCTTACAGAAACATATTGATGATGTACTTGCCTTGGAATTCGTGGATGTAGAAGCTATTAAAAAGGCGAACTTTAAGGTAGCGGTTGATGCGGTGAACAGTACGGGAGGTGTTTTTATTCCCACATTATTGGAAGCTTTGGGCGTACAGACCGTTTATAAAATACATTGTGAGCCTAATGGTCATTTTCCACATAACCCGGAACCATTGAAGGAACATTTAACGGATCTTTCGGAAGCGGTATTGAAGAATGGTGCTGACCTGGGGATTGCCGTGGATCCGGATGTGGACCGTTTGGTGTTCATGATGGAAAATGGGGAATTGTTTGGTGAGGAATATACCTTGGTGGCAGTTTCTGATTTTATTTTGACCCATAAAAAAGGGAATACGGTTTCTAATTTGTCTTCTACCCGCGCGTTGCGCGATGTGACGCTGAAGCATGGTGGTGAATATTTCGCAGCAGCAGTTGGTGAGGTGAATGTGGTGACCAAAATGAAGGAAGTTGATGCGGTAATGGGTGGTGAAGGTAATGGTGGAGTTATTTACCCGGCTTCTCACTATGGCCGTGATGCTTTGGTGGGGGTTGCTTTGTTCCTGACGCATTTGGCGCAATTAGGGAAGAAAGCTTCGGCATATAGGGCAGAATTACCGCAATATTATATGTCGAAAAATAAGATCACTTTGACACCAGAGTTGGATATTGATGATCTTTTGGCGAAAATGCAGGCGAAGTATTCGCATGAGAATCATTCTACAATTGATGGGTTGAAGATTGATTTTGAAAATGAATGGGTGCATTTGCGTAAATCGAATACAGAACCTATTATTCGAATTTATTCGGAAGGTGGATCTGTGGAGGCAGCAGAGGCAATAGCGAAGAAGATTATGCAGGAGATGGAGGAAATCGTAGGGAAATAGGTTATTTTTTGAGGAACATACGTCATTGCGATGGGTTTAGGGTCTTTGCAAGGCCCCTATGTCATTGCGATATGCACGTCATTGCGAGGAACGAAGCAATCTTTCGATAAGTGTAAAGATTGCTTCGTTCCTCGCAATGACGTTTTTAATTAATAACGTTTTTAATTAATAACGTTTTTATTTTCAAACGTTTTTCCATTTCCCATGTAACATTCCCCAAAATCAATTACTAACCTTATAAAAGCAAATTATCTTCAAAACAATTTATCCAAACAGTGAATTCTTTAGAGCAGCAATTCCTTCAAGAGATAGACACCCATAAAGGCATCTTATTCAAGTTGTCAAAAATTTATATGGATGATATCTTGGATCAGGAAGATCTCTACCAGGAAATGGTATTCCAACTTTGGCGTTCCTATGGAAATTTTAAAGGAGAGAGCAAGTTCTCCACTTGGATGTATCGGGTGGCACTCAACACTGCGCTGGTCTACGTCAAGAAAGATCAGCGAAAACCAAAGACCAATACCATCAATGATCAGGTAGACCTACCAGATCATAGCGACCACGCCCAAAAAGAGGAGCAATTGGATTATTTCTATCGAGCGGTAAAGGAATTGAATGAAGTGGAAAAGGCAGTAATCTTCTTATTCTTGGAAGGTTTGTCTCATCGAGAGATCAGTGTACAGCTAGGTATCTCAGAGGTCAACGCGCGGGTAAAATTGAATAGGACGAAGGATAAATTACAGGAAATCATAAAAAAACAAGGTTATGAATTTTGACGATTTAAAAAAAGATTGGCAAGCGGACAAAAATGAGGATCAGGATCTGAGTATCAACCTGTCCAAGAAAAGGGAGGCGAGTACCGCGATCGACCTGATCAGAAAATATATGCGTCAGGAATTTTGGGTAAACCTGATCCTTACTGTTGTTTTCTTGGGTCTTTTTGGGTTCTTTATATACGCAGAGAACCTCAAGATATTTACCATATTGGTATTATCCATTTATATCTTGGCAACCACGATGATCTGGATTCATTATTATTCCCAATATTGGAAGTTTTACCATAAAACCTATCACCTGGAATTTAATTCCCTGGAGAATCTGCTTTGGTTTTCCTACGAGATGAAATTAAATATGATGTCCTATCGATCAACCACTTTCCATTCCATGATAATTGGCTTTGGCGGTGCCATGATTTACACTGGACTGGAAAGGGGAGACCATTATACTTTAAGGTTGAACGATTTGTTGAATGGTACTACAGCAGTGGACATTGGACCAATTATCTTCTTTGCCATTTATTTTGGATTATTGTTGTTTGCTGCCTATGCTTTTGGCCGGCTAGTCATCCGACGGTATGAAAAACAGATTAGGCGGATCGATCAGTCTATTGCATATTTAAAGGAATTTGAAGAATAGTTGATGAACCGTCATTGCGAGGAACGAAGCAATCTTTTCGTCATTGCGAGGTACGAAGCAATCTTTAACCATGTCATGCTGAGCGAAGTCGAAGCATCTACATTTGGTACACGTACAGATCCTTCGACTACGCTCAGGATGACATGAAAGAAAGATTGCTTCGTCGTACCTCCTCGCAATGACGTATAGTTCCAAAAATTAATCATTTTCAAGGTAATTTTTTGGTTTGGAAATAACATATTAAATATAAAAAATAATTGGATGAATAGAAATAAAGTTTTATCTTTGCCGTTCATTAAATAATTAACAAATCATTAATAACAATGTACGCAATAGTAAATATAGCAGGACAGCAATTTAAGGTTGCAAAAGACCAATACCTTTTTGTACACCGTTTACAAGGAGACGAAGGCGCTAGTATTGAATTTGACAATGTATTGTTAGCAGAAGACGGTGGTAAATTCACTGTAGGAACACCAAGTATTTCAGGTGCTAAAGTTTCGGCTACTATTTTGTCACATTTGAAAGGTGAAAAAGTTATCGTTTTCAAGAAAAAACGTCGTAAAGGCTACAAAAAGAAAAACGGTCACCGTCAACACTTCACAAAAATCCAGATCACTGGTATTAGTTTATAATCGAATTTTTTAATCTGACGCAAGTCATAAATTAAGATAAAGAAATGGCACACAAAAAAGGTGCGGGTAGTTCCAAGAACGGCCGTGAGTCACATAGTAAGAGATTAGGTATCAAAATTTTTGGTGGTCAGCAAGCTATCGCTGGAAATATCATCGTTCGTCAACGTGGTACACAGCATAACCCTGACAATAACGTAGGTATCGGTAAAGATCATACATTGTATGCTTTAGTTGATGGTACTGTTGTTTTCCGTAAGAAAGCGAACAACAAATCCTACGTTTCAGTATTACCTGCTGAACAAAACTAAGATACGGAAGATATCTTCAACAAAAAGAGGTGATCATTTGATCACCTCTTTTTTTGTTTCTATACCTAATTTTACTATAAGTGTTTTGGTGGAGAATACCAGATTCGAACTGGTGGCCTCTTGCCTGCCAGGCAAGCGCTCTAGCCAACTGAGCTAATCCCCCAAGGCAAGCCAAATATAGGATAATTTTTTATTTTTTATCAATTAATGGTAAATTATATCGAATATCATCACTTTCTTTTGCGAATCTATTCAGGTTCACGAAGGCTTCATATTTATCAGCGGGATAGGTACCTTCCTTGATTTCAATTTTTCGATACGTTTTAATGGTTTTCCCTTCCACTTTGGTCGTCAATTTATAGGAACCAATCTCATTCTCCATTATTTTTTCGGCTGGGATGATCTTTGTGTCGACCACATCATCCATAACAATTTCGATTTCATCAATATCCGTATAACCACGGGAAATTTTCAATACTTCTTGCCTATTTCTGATTTCGGGGACAGCGGTGGTTTTGTTAAAGATATTTGGGATCAGTACAAGTATATTTCCATTCAATAGGCCATAATTATCGATCGTTAGGCCTATTTTCTCATTCAATTGATGCTTTTTGTTCTGCTCGATCTTATACTCGACCTGATTAAACCCAATCCGGTTGATGTTATACCATCGTCTGAGGTTTTCGATCTGTTTATCTCTATTCTCCTTCACATTGGCAAAATGGTTCTCAAACTGCCAACCTGTATAGGTTGTTTCCATTTCTCCAGTTAATTTTCCGGTTTTATCCATGCGGAACTTCCCAACTCGGTGTTGAATGCTCTCATGATAAGGATAGGATTTGCTGCGCATAACTTTACCTCCCTCAGGCGTACAGGCCAATACCAAACGATCATCCGTGAAATCGCCTAAGTAACCAAAAGGCATATCCTGGTTAGTACATTCTAACCAAGTAGTGTCATTGGCAAAAGGAAGACATAGGATGATGTGATTGCCATCCTGCAGGTTGGCAAAGGTAGGGTTGATATCCACTTTTTCATTACCCGCTTGTACGATGGTATAATAGGAGGGGATATCCACCGCTTCCAATAGGGCCTGCATATAGTTTACCAACGCCTTGCAGTCTCCATATCCTAAGCGATCTACCATTTCGGCAGGGAAAGGTTCATTACCTCCTATACCAACCTGTATGCTGATGTACCTGGTTTTCTTTTGCATGAACTCATATAATGCTTTGGCTTTAGCTTTTGGATCTTCCAGGTCTTTCACGAGGTTTTTAGCCATGGCAACCGTTGCCTCTGGCAAGATCCTTTTTCCCTTCAATAAATTTTCATTCATCCAAAGGCCATAACTCTTCCAATCGTTGAACTGTCCACTTTTCTTGTAGAATTGGAATTCCTCAGGAACCACCATCACCTCAATCCCAGTGATATGTCTTCCAGGGCTATAAGCTTCGTTACGTATAGCTTTAAGGTTTTCTGCCTGCCAGGTGTAGCTGCTCCATTTGTCTACATGCTCCACTTTGGGCTGTCCATCAAAATTCTGGCTATTGATGCGCAGTTTGCTGTTCTTAGGGACGATGATTTTGTAGGTGCTTTTTTCCACCGATACATCCTTGTGCCAATTTGGATTCCAGCTGGGCATGGCCAGGTTCTGCGAACTCTTGTATTCGTAACTATAGGAAATACTATAAGGATAAGTATTGATGTGGGGTTGATAAGATTTATACCGACTATCATCAAAAAGATTGGAACCTGAACTGGCACTCTGATCATCAAAATCCCTTAAACTGAATTTTTTGATCTGTTTGCCAAATTGGTCCAGGATTTCCCCTTTGATTTCCTTAATCTGTTTAGATTTATCATAGAATACCACAATCGGCGCATATTCATCCCCACTTTGATTATGGATGGTCAATACTTTATTGCCCTTGATGATCACATCTGTCGGCGATTTCATATGGATCTCCATATTGTCTTCCCGATAGGTTGCAACCGCACGGCTCAGTAATTCCTTGGGGATGGATTCCACTTGGTATTGTCCAAAGGAATAATGGCAAAGACCAAGTAGCAATACGATTATATATAGGATATTTTTCTTCATTATTTAAGGAATGTAAATGCAGTTTGCTGTTGTTGGATAATTCTGGAGAAAAATTCTTTCAGGTGGAAGTATTCTTCTGGAGAATAGATAGGATGGTTCAGATTGGTAGTCTGTTGGACCATGATCGAATTGCCTTCGATGGCAGAACGATAAACATAACGGGCAGCATTTTCTGGTAGTGATAGGGCGGTATTCTTAGGGCCATTATCTAATTTATAGCCTTCTGGAATCATAATGTTAACATTATACACTTCAGACATGACCGCGCCTAAATCTACATGGTAGTTCCGTTCTTCCAATAAAAAGGGATTTTTCGTCATCCTTTCAATCAGGATAGGGTTGATGACCAATCGATTTCCTTTCATGTTTTCCTTAAGGTCCAATTCAAAATCCAATACTTCGACCAGATCTTTATCCAACGAGTCTACATAACTGACCGTACTTTTAAGGATTTTAAAATCGGTGGTCTTCTCCATCAACTTTTCTTCGTATTCTTCATGACTTGGATATTCAGTGATATCCTGTCTTTTTCTATAGGCATCCAATCCACTTAACTGCGTTCTTATCGTACCTTTCAATTTCCCATCAGGACTGATGTTGGCAAGAATATTGAAAGTTTTTTTAGCTACTACCTCGTTTTTCAAAGGTACCCAATCTGATTTCCCTTTTCCGTACATTGCACGGCCGCGATCGTTGATCATCAGCAAGGAGAGCTGGCCGAAAGGCAAGAATTTGTTGGTCGCATCCAGTAGATAATCTTTCCCATCTATTTTAGCCAAGCAGATGACCGCATTGAAATCGGCGTTTACGGGATATATATAACTCGGAATTCCCCTATTTCGGGTGGCTGTAATAACAGGGTATGCCTCTATATCCATGGCATTTAATCCCGCAACTAAACCTAAATTGATATCTGCCAAATTGCCCCTTTTATCTTCTAAGGTTTTCTTAACCCCAAATTCTGCGTATTTACCAAAGTTTTTGTTCCATACCACATTTCGCTGTAAATAACTATATAGCGCTTTCGCCTGATCAAGTTTGGTCTGATGTTCGGCCATGATCTTGGCGTTTATCTCCTTGAACGGCCCCTTAGCTTTTATTTGCCCACCAAAATCCTTATCATTTAGCAGTTCCGTGTCGATATTATCCCAGGTACGGGTGTAATTCTGTTTGGCACCGTTCGGATCGGTATAGGTCCTTAATTCAAAATCAATGGCAGAAATATAATTTATGGGTGCCAACATAAAGGACTCCTCCTTAAATGCAGGCATATTCTGCATGATATAGGTCATCTTCGAGCAGTCAAAACGAGCTCCGTTCCAAAGGAAATGCTGGTTCAACACTTCCGATTTTTGACCGGATAAAGGTTGATGACCTTTCAAAGTCACATTATATTCGAAATTGGATGGGATGACCGCAATATATTCACTATAGAGATTGGGGATGGATCCCTGGAATTGCCAATCTTCAAAATGATGAACGAGCGGTGAATACTTTTTATAGGAATACTCAATGATGGAGTTTTCTTTGATGTTTGGTAGGGTAAATTTCGTGGTGTTATAGAACTCCGATGTCTTTTCATAAAATATGTTTTTTCGTTGGAGTTCCGTTTCCTGTATCGTATTGTTTTCCAGGTTCAAGGTCCTGGCTTTGATTTCTGTTAGGTACTCCTCGGTTGAGCCTGATTTGTACAAGGGAATCTCCACGGTAGCATATTTATCGCCATCCTTATTCAAGATCTTTAATCGAACATTATAGGTATGCACAACCATCAACCTTCTTTCAGCATCTAATACTTCAAGTTCAGTTCTACCGTATTCATGCAGGATAATTGCATCGGCGGAAGTATCTATTTTAGAATGGTCTTTTCTGAATTCTTCCTGTTGGAGTTTGGGTAAGAAAGCATCTTGCCCATAGGTAATACAGCATGCGAAAAGCATACTAAGGCTAGTTAAAAGAAATCTCATAATAATTGATAATAATTAGTCTAAAGTACGCTGGTTAAACGAACTGAAGGTTAAATTTAGTTTAATAATTTGTTTAAAAACCCACTGTTAAATTAAGCAAAAAATAGGAATTGGCAAATTATGATTCTAATAATTGTTTTTCATACAAGGAAGCATATTCTCCTTGTTGGTTAAGTAGCTGAGTATGCGTCCCTTGCTCGATTATTTTACCATCCTCTAGGACAAGGATATGGTCTGCATTTTTAATGGTGGAAATACGGTGGGCAATGATGATGGAGGTTTTGCCTTCCATGATACGGCCTAGGTTATGGAGTATTTCTTCCTCTGTTTTGGTGTCTACGGCCGAAAGACAATCATCGAAAATGAGGATCTTAGGATCTTTTACCAAAGCCCTTGCAATGGAAACACGTTGTTTCTGGCCACCGGATAAGGTAATTCCGCGTTCTCCGATATGGGTGTCAAAACCTTCTTCAAAACCTATGATATTATCATATACCACAGCGTCCTTAGCCGCCTGTTCTACGGCCGGCATATCGACCTTATCTAAACCGAAGGCTATATTTCTGGCGATAGTATCCGAAAATAGGAAAACCTGCTGTGGAACAAAACCAATCTGTTCGCGAAGGGAATCCATTTTAAGGGATTGGATCTGATGTTGGTCGAATTTGATGGCTCCCTTATCCACATCATACGTGCGAAGAAGGAGATTGGCCAAGGTTGATTTCCCTGATCCAGTACGGCCAATAATGGCCATCGTCTTCCCAGCGGGGATATAAAAACTGATGTTGTCGATAGCCTTGATTCCAGTATCTGGATAGGTGAAAGATACATTGTCGACTTGGATGTCGCCGTTCAGATCTGCTTCGATATGCCCGTCCTTGATCTCGGACTTCGTCATTAGGAATTCGTTGATGCGTTTTTGGGAAGCTGCTGCCCGTTGGAAGAGGGAAGTTACCCAAGCTAGGGACATGGCCGGAAAGGTCAATTGATTGACATAGATAATGAACTCGGCAATATTACCTGCTGATATGGTTCCTTTGTTCACTTCCAAACCACCCACATATACGGTGATGATGGTACTGAAACCTACAAGGAATATGATAAGGGGAAAGAAGATTGCCTGTACCTTCACCAGATTCAGGTTGATGTCTTTGTAATTATCGCTTTCCTGTTTAAAATTTGCCATCTTATCGGCTTCCAGGGTATAGGTCTTGACCACACGGATGCCTGAAAAAGTTTCCTGTACAAAGGAAGATAATTGGGATAATTGCCTTTGTATGCGTTCGCTTCGTCTATTGATCACCTTATTGACAAAAAGAATGATCACGGATATGATGGGAATAGGGATCAATGAATAGGTAGCCAACGTAGCATTGACACTATACATCGCATAAATGATCATAATAGAGAGTACTACGGTGTTGATGGCATACATGATGGCGGGCCCCAAGTAATTCCTTACCTGGTTAACATCTTCCGTAGCACGGTTCATCAGGTCACCGGTATTGTTCCGCCGGTAAAATGCAAAATCCAATTGCTGGTAATGCTGGTAGATCTCGTTCTTGATGTCGTATTCGATATGCCTGGATGTCAGGATCAATGTTTGGCGCATCATGAATAGAAATATACCCCTAATGATGGATAAAATCAAAACCACTGCACCAAAAAAGAGGAGGCTATTACCAAAAATACGATAGATGAGATCCTGTCTGTCGAAACCATCGTACAACCTATACATATCGATGTTTTCCTTCACCAGGTCAAAAGCCTCGCGGATGACCTGCGCTGGAAGGATTCCAAAATAGTTGGAGATAATTACGAAAATCACCCCTGGGATAATCTTCCAGCGATATTTATAGAAAAACTTGTTTAGGTATGACAGTTCCTTCATTGAAGCAAAAATAGGTTATAATTTTAAATATCTGCTGTTGATTTATCGGCTATCTGTCATGAATTAATACTTTTATTAATATTTTACGCCATTTCGCCGAAGAAATAAATAATTTGCTAATTTTGTAGCTGTAAATTTTTATAAATTTTATGGATAAGGAATCTACCTCGCTATTTGATTTGATGCGTGTGTCTGATCATCAGAACATTTTCATTTGTAATGATAAAGAAGTTGGCTTGAAAGCTATTGTGGCTATTCACGACACCACACTAGGCCCAGCCATCGGCGGTGTCCGCATGTTGCCGTACGAAACGGAGGCAGATGCCATCGAAGACGCATTACGTTTATCTAAAGCTATTTCCTATAAAGCATCTTTAGCAGGGTTGAACCTTGGAGGCGGATCTGCGATTATTATTGGTAATAATCGTACTGAGAAATCAGAAGTGTTGATGCGCCGTTTCGGTCGTTTCATCAACGGATTGAATGGTAATTTCATTGCATCTTCCGATGTGGGTACTACCCAAAAAGACCTGGAATATATCTACGCTGAAACTAATTATGTTGCAGGATTGCCAACGTCCTTAAATGGGGCAGGTGATACCACGGTATTTGCGGCAAAAGGTGTTTATTACGGTATTAAAGCGGCTATCAAGGAGCTTTATGGTGATGATAACCTGGCAGGTAGAAAGATTGCTGTTCAAGGAGTAGGAAGCGTAGGCGAGCATTTGGTTTCCCTATTGCGTGCTGAAAATGCCCGTGTATATGTTTCGGATATGACCGAAGAGCGCAAGATGAAGATTGCTGCTAAATACAAAGCAGAGCCGATCACCTATTCAACCAGCTTTGAATTGGACGCTGATGTCTATGCACCATGTGCATTGGGAGGTACGGTTAATCCAGATACTGTTCCACGCATGCGTTGTAAGATCATTGCAGGTTCTGCCAATAATCAATTGTTGGAAGAGGATCGTACATTGGAGTTATTGAAAGAGAATAACATCCTTTATACACCGGATTTCTTGATCAATGCCGGTGCATTGATCTCTTGTTTCTCCGAATTGGAAGGATACGGTGCAGACCGTACCGATCACTTGATCCGTTATATCTATACAATGACGCGCCACGTGATCCAAAAGGCCAAAGAAGAGAATATCTCTACGCATCAAGCAGCGAAAGAGCTAGCTGAAAAGCGTATTCATGATATGAAAAAATTAAAATAAGATAGTATAATTTCGTTCTTTATTACCAATCGTTCTTTTTAAATTATTATGCTAAATAGAAGACACCTACGCGTAAAGGTCATGCAGACGCTGTATGCCTACAGCTTGTCGGAAGACAAGAGTATCGTCAATTTTGAAAAAGGTTTGCTCAAAAATGTCGAAGAAGTTGATGAGATGTATATCTGGACACTGAATCTTTTGGATGAAGTGGCAGAATATGTTTTGGTCGACGTGGAAGGCATTGCCAATAAATGGATCCCTTCGGATAAAGATAAAACTTATTCATCCACCAAGTTGAACAACAATACCTTCATTGATTCCCTACGTCAGAATAGAGAATATCTGGAGAAAGTAAAACGCTATAAGGTCGACTGGAGCTATGATCCTGAGATTGTGCGTTCCATCTATTCCCAATTAAAAGATTCGGCAGAATACTTGGCTTATTTGGAGTTGGAAGATCGTTCCATTGCCGTAGAGAAGGATATTATCAAATATATTTTCAAGAAGATCATTTTGAAATCTCCGGATATCGAGCAGGCTTTGGACGAGCGTTTCATCAATTGGCAGGTCGATAAAGAGGTGTTGCAGGCGATGATCGCCAAAACGTTCAAGAATTTCAGCAGTGAGGTTCCGGCGAAGAATAAATTGGCAGATCTTACACCAAGCTGGATCGAGGACAAGGATTTTATCCTAGACCTATTGAAGCTTTCGGTTAAATATGCCAACGAATATCAAGAAATGATTGCTGGAAAAACCAAAAACTGGGAGTCGGATCGTATTGCTTTGATCGATAACCTGCTGATGAGCATGGCGATTACCGAATTGATCAATTTCCCAACCATTCCGGTGAAAGTGACGATCAACGAATATATTGAATTATCCAAGTCTTTCAGTACCTTGAAAAGTAGCACCTTTATCAATGGTATATTAGATAAAATCTTAGCAGATCTTAATACCCAACGTCGTATCAAGAAAGAGGGTAGAGGTTTGATCGCTTAAAAGCAAGCTTATGAAAAAATTAATTTTACCCCTAGCTGCCCTGGCATTCATGGCATCTTGTAATAACGCCCCAAAAAATGAGGCATCTGATTCAAATGCGACTACTGAAACTTCAGCAGCCACTGCCAATGAAGGTATTGGCGTGATCAAGTTCGAGGATGCAGCTTTTGATTTTGGATCTATCAAAGAAGGGGAAGTGGTAAAACACGATTTCATCTTTACTAATACTGGGAATGCTCCAGTAATTTTGGCGCAAGTATCGGCCAGTTGTGGCTGTACCACACCGAAATATACTTCTGAGCCGGTTCTTCCAGGTAAAGAAGGCGTGATCACGGTTGAGTTCAATAGTGAGAACCAAGTCGGTCAACAACAAAAAATTATTACGGTTGCTTCCAATGCAGAGTCTAATATCATGACCGTGCAATTGAAAGGAACAGTAAATCCTAAATCTTAATAAATCAATAAAAATAAAATAAATACATATGATCTCTACAATTTTATTGCAAGCAGCAACAGGTGGTGGTATGATGCAGTTTCTTCCCATGATCTTAATCGTCGTGGTTTTTTACTTCTTCATGATCAGACCTCAGATGAAGAAACAAAAAGAACATAAAAAATACATTGAGGAAATTGGTGTTAATTCAAGAGTAGTTACTACAGCGGGTATCCATGGAAGAATCGTTGAAGTTAGCGAAAAAACCTTTTTAGTTGATGTAGGTTCTGGAGTGAAGATTCGTTTTGATAAATCTGCCATTTCTTTGGAAGCTTCTAAAGCTTTAAATCAAGAAAAGACAGCTTAATTTTTTAAGCCTTAGAAATAAAAAAGCCATGTATGAATTTTGAGGGCACTGAAAAAGTCCCCTTTTAGAATGGGCTAAAAAAAGGAGTGGAAAACAACAGTTTTCTGCTCCTTTTTTCGTATCTTAAAGTAGGCTTTAACGGATATCAGGATGCTTTCTACCCAACAAAAAATTCAGTTCAGTTCCTATTCGGGATTGTACGATATCATTGTTCCAAAAGACAATCTACT